>DAINNQ010000331.1:0-3589 GCA_036735825.1 Alteromonadaceae bacterium
GTATAAAGGAATACTCAAATATATTATGAATGTGGATCAAATTAACTATTAAAAATCATAGCCTCATAAGTTATGGCTATTGTTTAATATAACAGAGACCAAAATGAAAGCTCAACCGACACTAATGCTCTAGAGCCTTTTTAGCTAAAACAGGGTTTGCATACATGGTTAGCAACCAATGCTGCTGTTCTGCGCTTAAATCTGTCATTCGCTTAGAAAATTGCTCAACAAATGAAGCTGATTCTTGATTGTGCGTTTCTTTATTGAGTATTTCGTAGGCACACAAATTACTTTTGTATAATCGATAGTGATTAATGATTTGAGAATCAATTGCTGCTGCGATGGCTTTGCTGTCGGCAAAATCACCCGTGATCGGTTGGCAAAAAGATAAATGCACTTTTCCTTTTTGCCCTAGCATGCCTTGCGTAATGCTGTGTAAATCTTCATTTTCTTGTTTCTGATATTTACCCGTCGCTTCTTTTTCAGCCAGCTCTTTTGCTTTTTCATGATCACAAGGATCTAGCTCATAAGAAATGGCAACGGGGATAATATTTAACTGGCTTAGGTATTGTGCAATCGTTGTCTCTTTACTTTTATTTAATAACAACATCGAAATAAGAGCAGCATTGGTTTTGTCTATACCATCTTTGGCACGACCTTCTTTTTGAGCTATCCAAATATTTTGTTTTTTTATCGTTAAACTGTGATGAATGTACGCTGATAATTGTTTTGAGGCGTTTAACATTTCGCGTTTAGTTTTTTCATTTCGTTTCACGATAAAGCTTTTATTAATACGCATTAAGTCAGCAACCCATGACTTATGCAGTAAATTATCACCAACAGCAGCTTCAACAGTGTCAATGCCATTTTGATGCAAAGCGTAATTAATCAACGCCACATCTAAAACAATATCTCGATGATTACTGATAAATAAACTGGGCTTAGATAAGTCAATTTTATCGATACCGTCGTAAGTAAAGCCATCAGTACTGTTTTTGACTATTTTATGTAAGTATTTCGCGACTTCTTGCTGAATATCTTTAATATTATGAAAGTGACGTAATTTACGTTTAAGTGACCACTTAACTAAAAAATTAGCGAGAGAAGGGCAATATTTTTTGACGAGTGGAATAGAAAATTGCGCGACAGAAGATTGTAGCTCAACTTCATTGATTAGTTTGTTAAGTACTTGATTTACTTCATCGTCGTGATAGGGACGGATATCATCAAACATTCAAAATTCTCTAACTGAGTGGTAAAAATTTTTCGCGACATTATAGCGTAGTTTTTTTTAGATAGGGAATATTTGACTTACTGATGTTTAGTGACAGTAAAAGCACTCTTTTGAGTGCTTTTACAATGAAGGGTTACTTATAATGATGCAACATCGTTGATAGTGACTTTACCTTTGTGACGGCCATGATTAAGTAAAGCGTTCATTTTCTCAGCTGCTCTACCATGTTTTGCGACAAACTCGGTAATATGCTGATCATTACATTTTACGTTGTAAACGACAAATGACTTGCTAAGCCCTGATTGCTTAATCGCTTTTTGCATTGCAACTCGATTACCTGCTGCTGCGGTCATACATAGTTCGGTACTAATACTATCGTTTGTAGCGACAAGATTTGATGCGTTTGCGATACCTGTTACAGTTAAAGATAATGTTAAAGTGGTTAAAATTTTAGTCATTGCGTTCATGGTAACTCTCCTATTAATGCTTCGAAGAGGTTATTGCAGACATAGTGCCAATAAATTTAATTTCATATAATACAATGGTTTATGTTGTTTTTGTATATTTATGAAAAATCTTGTAAATAATTTATCGTTATCAGATTGGTCATATTGACTAATTTATGGTTAATAATAAATGGTTAGAAATGTACGTTCAAAAATAAACGGTTAAAAAGATATAGCTGAAAATTGATTAAAAGACATTGTGTTGAAATGGCTTTGCTAATTTTAATGGAAGTTGAGCACGAAAATAAAAATAAAAAGGAAGACAATAAATGATCAAACTTGAAACAGAGCGTTTAGCTTTACGTTTACTTAATGATGACGATGCGCCAATGATAATGTCTCTATTAAATGAACCGTCATTTATTCAAAACATCGGTGATAAAAAAGTCAGAGATATTGAAGGAGCATTAAATTATATACATAGCGGCCCACTAGCGATGCAAAACCAGTTTGGTTTTAGTTTGTATTGTTGTCAATTGAAAACAACTGGCGAAACTATTGGAATTTCAGGTTTGATCAAGCGCCCTGAAATCGAATTTCCAGAAGTGGGCTTTGCATTTTTTCAGCAATATTGCGGGCAAGGATTTGGATTTGAATCTGCCAGCGTGGTAATGAAGTACGCTCATGAAAAACTTAACTTTCAAAAGTTACACGCTATTTGTAATTCAGATAACGTTGCTTCAATCGCTTTATTAAAAAAATTAGCATTTCGGTATTTAAATGACATTGTTTTACCTAATAATGACAATACCATTAAGTTGTTTGAGCATAATGCTGAATAAAAATTGATTTATTTTTGCTGTAAAAATAATCGCTTGATGATTTTAGTCAATATTTTGTAAATTTATACTTGCGTTTTTATCAATTACCCCCAAGTCTTATAGTGAGCAACAAATAAAAAAAGGAATACCTATGAAAATAAATCTTTCTGGTCACCATGTAGACATTACAGGTTCTATCAAAGAAGATATCGAAGAAAAGTTTTCAAAAATTGCCACACATTTTCCAACACTTATTGCTTTAGAGGTTATCATTTCAAAAGAACATGGTAAGCATCATGTTGAGTTAAGTACCAAATACGAAGGGGCTTCCGTTGCTGCGTCTTGTACCGACGATGTAATGTATCCAGCTATTGCTAGTGCAGCAAAAAAATTAGACGCAGCGCTTAAACATAGAAAAGGTCAATTAAAAGCGAACTTACATAGCAAGCCTTATTCGACCACGCCAGATATTGCTCATGAAAAGGTTCAAGAATTAAATTTAACCTAGCATGAATTTTTAAAATATAAACAGGGACGCATGTCCCTGTTTTTGATCTACAAAAAGATAATGACCGATTTAACGATTTCAAATAATACCAGTTTAATGCTTGATGATATTGAATTTAATGCGATTCGCTCGCAAGGTGCTGGTGGTCAAAATGTCAATAAAGTTTCATCAGCAATCCAGTTAAGGTTTAATATTCAGCAATCTAGTCTTCCTGATTTTTATAAAGAGAGGTTAATGAATTTAAAAGATCAGCGATTAAACCTGCGAGGTGAGATTGTGATCAAAGCCCAGCAATTTCGAACACAAGAGAAAAATAGAGAAGATGCTATTGCTCGGCTTGTTGAATTAATTAAAAGTGTCTCGATTGTTCAAAAAGTGCGAAAGGCAACAAAACCAAGCAAGTCGTCACAACGCAAGCGTTTAGAAGGAAAAATACAACGCGGTCAAACGAAAGTATTGCGCAATAAAGTAAAATACTAATATTAATGTCTCCTTCGGTCATGTCTACGCACTAGCTAGATTTCATTGCTTATCTTATTTAGTGACTCGTTAAAAAGCATTCAATAGTGATATTTCATTC
>DAINNQ010000332.1:0-3579 GCA_036735825.1 Alteromonadaceae bacterium
TACATGCTTCTAAAGGTAAATTAGCTAATCTGTCAGGATCACTACAACCACCAGTATCATCTTCAATGAAATCAACAGATTCTTGACTGATTTCTGTACTGGCATATCCTACCGCAATCCCATTATTACTAATGTCTAATACTGCAGACTCACCACCATATCTAGCTTCTGGCGGCATAATAGGAATGATGGTTTGACCTTGATCGGGAGATAAAAAGCCGCGAGTTGTAAATTCGCTTAACCATAATGTGACTTCATCACCATCGCTTTCGGTAAAAGGTACAGGTAAAAATGGTGCAGAGCCATTACCGTAAATCCAACCTTGATCTGTAATACCATTGATATAATCAACTGTAGAACGAGTATACAAATCTGTTCCTTCAAACTTTTGATCATAAACAGTAAATTCAACGGATTCGCCGCCAGTATTAGTCAAGGCAATGATATCGCCATGTTTTTGATAATAAAGGCTTGTGTTCTTCCCTTTTAAAAATTGAATAACCCAAGATAAATCATTAGCAGTTGGATTACCTGCTCTTAGTGAATCTTCATCTTCTATATCTTCAAGTTCATGAACATTTTCATGCTGCACTTCGGCTAAACGAACAATTTCATCATAATCTTCTTCATCAAGATATTGAAATTGAACGGGAAAGTTATATACATCAGTACCTGATATCGCCATTTCACCAAGGTTATTTTCCTGTTGTGAGTAGGTATACTTAAGTTTTTCTGCTGCCCCTTTATCAATAATCTGATAAGTTGCTGCCTGTACCGCGGTTACTGCGAATGCACTACTAATGCCTAGGGTTAATACCGATTTTACAAATTTATTCATTTAACTACTGCACTCTTATTTCTTGCTATAATTCGTCTAACTCTTGCCACCTTGTGAAAGCGACTTCAAGCTTCGACTCCGTTTCTGCAAGCTGGTTCAATATTTTTTGGGTTGTTTCATTATCTTGACTGAAAAAGTCAGCCGCATTCACTTGTTCTTGTAATGAAGAAATAATGTTTTCTAGCTCATCGATTTGTTCAGGAAGTAATTCAAGTTCCCTACTTTCTTTAAACGACAATTTTTTCTTACTTACTTCAACTTTAGGTTTTTCATTATTTTGTTGTGGACTAACAGCTTTCGTAGTTATAGCCTTGGCGATGTCTTTGCGTTGTTTATCTTTATAAGCGAGATAATCATCAACATCATCGTAGCCACCAACAATTTGTGTTACGTGACCACTACCATCGAAATAAAGACAAGTATTTACACAATTATTAACAAAATCACGATCATGGCTCACTAAAATAACCGTTCCTGCATAATTTGCAACGACTTCTTCTAATAACTCTAAAGTTTCTATGTCTAGATCGTTTGTTGGTTCGTCCAGTATCAGTAAATTACTTGGGCGTAAAAACAACCGCGCTAATAACAAACGGTTTTTTTCACCACCTGATAAAGCTCGTACAGGCGTTCTAGCTCTTTTAGGACTAAATAAAAAGTCTTGCAAGTAACCTAATACATGGCGGGTTTTGCCATTTATAGTCACTTCTTGTTTACCTTCGGCAACGGTATCTTGTACTGTTTTATTCAGATCTAACGCGTCTCTATGCTGATCAAAATAAGCTATATCAAGATTCACACCAACCCGCATTTTTCCAGCAGTTGGTTGGATCTGCTCCATTAATAATTTAATTAATGTTGATTTACCTGTTCCGTTAGCGCCAATTAAGGCAAGTCGATCGCCACGAGTGATCAGTAAATCTAAGTTTTTGAAAATCACTTTGTCGCCAAAAGCCATTTCAAGATTTTCTGATTCAAAAACCAATTTTCCTGACCGATCACCAGAAGATATTTTAATTTCGCCTTGTTTTTTAACTTCTCGTCTTTGTTGGCGTTCAACGCGAAGTTTTTCTAAAGCGCGAACACGCCCTTCATTTCGGGTGCGGCGCGCTTTAATACCTTGTCTGATCCAAACTTCTTCTTCAGCTAATCGCTTATCAAATAATGCATTTTGAGCACTTTCAACTTCTAAATCATGTGCTTTTTGTTCGATGTAAACGTCGTAATTACCAGGGTAACTAATGAGTTTTCCGCGATCTAAATCCAAAATACGTGTTGATAAACCGCGAATAAACGCACGGTCATGGCTGATGAAAATAATGGTACCTTTGAATTCTTTTAAAAATTGCTCTAACCACAAGACACTACTGATGTCTAAGTGGTTGGTTGGCTCATCAAGTAACAAAACATCAGGTTCAGTAACCAATGCTTTTGCTAGCGCTAATTTTCTCAACCAACCACCGGATAAATCACTGACCATTTTATCGGCATCTAATGCCAATGTTGTCAGTACTTTTTCAATGCGCTGTTCATCTTGCCACGCATTAGCTTGGTCAAGTTGCTGTTGAATATTGGCTAATTTGTCTAAATTCTTTTCGCTGGCATCTTCTGAGATCAAATGAATTAACGCGTGATATTGTTTTATCAATTCAGCATTTTCAGCAACACCTTGAGCAACGTAATCAAAAACGCTCATGGCGCAAGACTCTGGTGGATCTTGCTCTAACATTGCCAATTGCACATTATTGCTGATAAGCATTGTGCCATCGTCAAGTACTTGTTTGCCCATAAGCACTTTCATTAATGACGACTTGCCCGCGCCATTTTTACCGACTAAACAAACTCTTTCACCTGTTTTAATGGTTAATTCTGCTTTATCTAATATGCTGGCTTCACCAAAAGCCAACTCACCTTGGCTTATACGAATTAATTCCATTATTTAATAAACTCTACTTATGTAAATCTACAATTTGTTGTTGTTCAAAAGGCCAAAATAATTGACGGCCATCGATTAATTTTTCTAACACGGGGATCTTTACACCGTACAAAGCGACTAAATCAATGTTTGGTATGGTATCTTCCACAATATCAATAATTGCTATTTGTTCTTTTTCAATAACTTTAAGCGCCATAGCATAGGCTTGCTCACATAAATGACAGCCTTCACTGCTGTACAAATGATATTTTATTGTCATGAGTTAGCAGTCTTTCTGGTGATCAACCAACTGTTATGAATATGTTGATTGCGTTGAAAATCTTTATCTCGGGTTAAGTCACTGATATTTTTGGCTGATAAGCCAAGTGTTTCAAGCCCGTCAAAATCCATTTTGAAATTACGCTTATTATTGGTAAATATAATTTCACCTTGCGCTGCTAAAGAGTTAAGCGCATCAGTTAGCACATTGATATGATCGCGCTGTACGTCAAAGCTTTCATCCATGCGTTTGGAATTAGAAAACGTCGGCGGATCGATAAAAATCACGTCAAATTTTTCTTTGTTATCTTTTAACCATTGCAAACAATCGGCTTGAACAAATTGGTATTTATGACCTGATAAATTATTTAAAGCAAAGTTATCTTGTGCCCAATTTAAGTATGTATTTGACATATCAACAGTGGTAATGGTTTTTGCGCCATGCAACGCTGCTTGTAATGAAACCGAGCCAGTATAAGCAAACAGGTTAAGCAAAGATTTACCTTTCGCTTTTTGAGCAACAATTTGGCGAGTTTTACGATGATCT
>DAINNQ010000333.1:0-3546 GCA_036735825.1 Alteromonadaceae bacterium
AACTTCGCACATATCGTCCTTATCGTTGACACGGATTGTTAATCCACACGCCCTATCAGGTTTTCGATATGTCGGTTTTACCTGTTTGTCATCACTTTGGTTTATTCAGCAATCCTTGGAAGTGAACTGTTCATTAATCTTAGCCTGCTACTAATTCAGTGTTGTAGCGGCCACCATGTTTCAATAATGCCCAACCAATGCGCGCTAGTTTATTCGCAAGCGCGACGGTGGCTTTATTTCTTCCTCGTGTTTGCTCTATACGCTTGATCCATCTTGCCAAGGGCGTATCTTTATTTGCATTCACTCGTATCACCGCTCGGGCACCATGAATAAGTAGCGTTCTGAGATAACTATCTCCTCGCTTGCTGATCCCCAGTAAATTATGTTTTCCGCCAGAGCTGTGCTGGCGAGGAACCAAGCCTATGGAAGCAGATACTGCGCGACCGTTCTTGAATTCAGCGCCATTACCAACATGCTGATAAAAGGCACTGGATACTATCGGCCCAACACCTGGAATACTTTGCAATCTATCACAAGCTTCATGTTGACTTAACGCATGAATTTGCTTGGTATAAAAATCCAAGTGCTCTTTTAATTCAGTGAGCTTTTGGTAATGTTGTACTAATAATGCTTTAAACAGCTCGCTCAAGCTATTAACGGCTGTGCTGTCAAATAGCGTGGGCAGCTGTTTATAAACATTATGTACGCCTTGGGGAATAACTATACCGTATTCATATAACAGCCCCCGTATTTCATTACTATTAGCCGTTCTATCTCGCTCACACTTTTTGCGTAACACATGAAGTGCTTGAATATCTTGCTGGGTTTGCGTTTTAGTGCGTACAAACCGCATTTCAGGCCTTACTACCGCATTCTGCAATGGCTAATGCATCGTTATAATCTGTTTTATTTCCACGAACATACGGTTTTACATGCTGTGGCGCAATCTGCTTGACGGTATGCCCAAGCTTCTCTATTTCTCTTGCCCAATAGTGGGCACTTGCACAAGATTCAATACCCACTAAACATTGGGGTAATTGAGCAAAATAACATAAGACTTCTACTCTTCTTAATGCTTTTTTCTTAACTATTTTTCCTGCTTGGTTACAGCAAACAATATGATTAACACTTTTTGCTAAATCTAACCCAATCGTTGTAATATTCATTGTGGTCTCCTCACCTTGTTAACTTGAAAGTTCAATTCTAAGTTTGGCACATTGCGATGCCGTTAAAAGGGAGGAGACCATCTCATCGTTGAACTTTACTGTTTGATTTTTGTTCACTCTAAACGCATTCTGATCGCGGCACTTGAGTTAATTCATAGTATTCTATGGTTCATTCAAGTACAGCTTCCGCTCCTGCTCACGCTAAGTACCTACATCCATGTAGGCAACAAAGAGCAGGATGCGTTTAGTTGAACCCTTTGGGCAGCGTTTGTTTGGCATTTCTACTGTGTTAACGCTTGATTTGAGTAGAATAACTACACGACACAAGCGTTGCCTTGTATAAATACCAAACAAATAGCTGCAAAAACAAACATGAAAGTTCAACACGCCCTAACCTAACGCTATGATTTTCTTATCTGCTCAATGCGATAAAATGAAAATAGCTTGACTCTCACTGATAAACAGCTAAAATTCGCAACAGCTAGAAAGTAAGACCTATATTTATATACACCGTTTCGTAGTTTTAAAAGCTCGTCCTGTTTAATAAGTAATAGTTAGACTTCCTGCAACACCGCCCTAGGGCAAAAATTACTCAATTAAATAGGAAAGTATTATGTCTGAGACAACTACAGGTACAGTTAAGTGGTTCAACGAATCTAAAGGTTTTGGTTTTATCGAGCAAGAATCTGGTCCTGACGTGTTCGCACATTTCAGCGCTATTTCTGGCGACGGTTTCAAAACTTTAGCTGAAGGTCAAAAAGTTCAGTTTACAGTTACTCAAGGCCAAAAAGGTCCACAAGCTGAAAACATCGTAGCTTTATAATTTAATTCTGACTTCGGTCAGATGAAAAATTACGAAAAAGGTAAAACTCAGGTTTTACCTTTTTTTATGCTTAAAGCAAAATCTTCTATTCATTCATATTTTTTCTTCCTGATTCGGCATGGTTAAAATAACCAATAAATCGTCATTATGACTTAATTACTTGATTGACCTATCAATCAAATTATTAATAATTAAATAATATCCTTTTAAAACATGATGTTAAGTTTTGGCATTGCTTTTGAATAGACATAGCATATATTCATCTGCTATTTCACTAAGGATATTTTAATGAAAACACTACTTGCTACCGCTATTTTGCTATCCACCACAACAGCTTTTGCTCATGATACAAATATTTCAACAGATGCCTGTAATGTTGAGTTAAATGCAGGGTTAAAAATTAATAAAAATCTCATTGAATTTACAAAAAACAATAAACCTATATATCAAATCATAGAGAATAAAACCTTAATCATTGACGGGCAGAATATTGCTTTAAATTCTAATCAACAAGCAATGATCACAACGTATTCAACCAGCATCAGAGCTGTTGTACCAGAAGTAAAAGCCATTGCGACAGATGCGATAGACCTTGCTATTGAAGGTGCTAATTTAGCTTTTACTGAACTATTAGGCGAAGGTAATGATTTAGGCCGAGAGTTAACTACATCATTGCGTGAGATCCGTGATGAAGTTGATCAAAAATTCGATAGTGAGAAAGAAATCTATATTGATGAAAACGGTGAAGTTTCTGAAGATTTTCTAGGTGAAGAATTTGAACAACGCATTGAACATATTGTTGAGCAAACCGTTCAAAATTCTATTGGAAGTTTATTAATTGCTGTTGGTCAAGAACTACTCTTTTCTGGTGGTGATATGGAAGCCTTTGAAACTCGAATGGAAAACTTTGGTGAGCAAATTGAACATGAGATGGAGTCTCGTGGCGAAGAGATAGAAAAACGTGGTGAGGCATTGTGTCATTCAGTATTTAAAATAGATCAATTGGAAGAGCAATTGAAAATGAATATCACTGAAATGGCTGACTTTGATGTGCTCTCAACTGATATCAAGGACCAATACAAAATTTAAAGTTTAATCAATCAATTTCTCTGGATTGATTTGGGCATCATTATGATGCCCTTTTTTATTGTTAATAATTCTTTATAATAGCGCGACTTTCTTTTCTTAGTAATAACGCGAATGCATGCAGTACACCGATTATTTCAATATCGAAAAAGCCTTTCTACAACTATATATAAATCAAGAGGGCAACGGGTAAAGCGATGTGAATTTTGCCGACTATCAAAACCTTATTGCGTATGTGCTTTAAGAGTTTCTTTAGATAGCAAGGTAGCATTTTTATTATTGATGTATGATACCGAAGTGTTAAAACCAAGTAATACCGGCAAGCTTATTGCTGATCTTATTGCTGATACTCATGCTTTTCTATGGTCAAGAACCATTATTGATAATGAACTGATAGGCATTATCAACAATGAAAATTATCAACCTTATGTGGTTTTTCCTGAAGAGTATGTCGATTCTTCTCAGCGGCAT
>DAINNQ010000334.1:0-3541 GCA_036735825.1 Alteromonadaceae bacterium
CGGCATTTCAGGCAGTTTTAGTGGTGAGTCGAGTGAACGTATACTCGGTTTAGAAAACAGTATTGCTGATCAGACCAACGCTAAATTGTTACAAGTGGTTCCCGCGATTTGGAGCCGCGAACGTAGTCGAATTATGATTCACCAATTAGCCTCTCGCTTTGGACATATTGATGTCGCTTGGGCAGCGTCTGATGGTATGGCTCTTGGGGTGTTAGATTCTATTCATAGTGGACATGGCAGCATTAATCCTAAAATGCTGATTGGCGGCATAGATTGGACAGTAGAAGCGATTAACAAAATTAAATCAGGTGAATTAACAGCGAGTGTTGGCGGCCATTTAATGCAAACAACGTGGGCACTGGTTAAAATTTATGATCATCATCATGGCTATCAATCTTTTCCAAAAGGCGCCAATGAAAAAACGTATGATTTGGAAGTGATTAACAAACATAATATTATGCGTTATTTTATTTTGGCGCGTAAAGTTAACTGGCAGCAAGTTGATTTTAAACGTTTCACTTTAAAAGAAAGTCAACAATCGCACTACCAGTTTACTTTTGACTCAATGTTAAGTGAATTAAACTAATCAAAATGAAAGTTCGACAGAACTAAGCGCTGGTTAATTCGCCACGTAGATTTTCTATTAAACGTTGTTTTATTTCACTATTTGATAGATTTTGACTGAGTAAATAATGCAATTTAGTTAATGCTGCTTCTAAGGTCATATCTTGCCCACTAATAACACCACAATCACTTAACGATGTACCAGTAGCGTAACCTTTCATATTAACGGTTCCTTTAATGCACTGACTACAATTAACAATAATAATGCCTTGTTGGTTAGCTTTAGCAAGACAAGCTAATAATTTATCGTCTTGTGGAGCATTACCTACACCATAGCTCCTTAAAATAAGCGCTTTCACGGGTTGTTTAATAATATTTTCAATTAACTCCGAGCTGATACCTGGGTATAAATGCACAACGCCTATAGGTTGCGGTGTAATACTGGTTAAATTGAGTGAGCTGCCATTAGGGGCATCTATTGTGCCAGCAATTACTTTAATATTGATACCCGCTTCTAATAAAGGCGCCATGTTCGGGGAATCAAAGGCATTAAAACCATCAGCATAGGCTTTTATCGAGCGATTTCCGCGAAATAAACGGTTGTTAAAAAACAGGCCCACTTCATTAATTGGATAATTTGCCGCGATATATAATGAGTTAAGTAAGTTAACTTGTCCGTCAGAACGTAACTGACTAAATGGAATTTGCGAACCCGTGACGATGACAGGTTTAGATAAATTTTCGAACATAAACGAAAGAGCAGAACTGGTATACGCCATAGTATCTGTACCATGGAGCACGACAAAACCGTCATAATCGTCATAATTATCGCGTATATCATTGGCAATTAACTGCCAATCAGCAGGGGTCATGTTTGAAGAATCAATCAACGGACTGTATTCATGAATGGTAAAGTCTGGCATTTCATCACGATGAAAATCTGGCATTGCATGAATCGATTCAGTTAAATGCCCTTTAACGGGAATATAACCTTTATCGCTGGCCTTCATACCAATGGTTCCGCCTGTGTAGGCAATATAAATGCGTTTTTTCATCTGTGTATTTTCTCTAAAAAGAAGCCCCGAAATATCGAGGCTCATCATATCAAATTTATTGTCTTTACATGACTTAATTTAAGCCGCATTCAATACAAAATGAATAAATACCTTGTGGATCATTGAGTTGATTCAGTAGCTGATATTCATTTTTCAATTGGATCAGTATTTGATCAAAAGCGCCGAGTGTATTTGGCTTAGCAAAACTGGCAAAGGAGTTAACCTGACCGAATAGATTTTGAAGAAGTTCATCTTTTGGAGAAAACTCTTTTTCTATTAATGTGACATCAAAATTTGTTAGTTTGGCCAAATCTGCCGCTATATTGAGTGCATCATCAAGATCGCCTAAAGCATCAACTAAGCCAAGTTCTTTTGCTTTGACACCAGACCAAACTCTTCCTTGTGCAATGGCATCCACTTCTTTAAGCGTCATATTGCGATTCTTGGCAACTAATTCAATAAAGTCTTGATAACCTCTTTCAATCCCAAGTTGTAAGATATTGGAGATATTATCTGTTAAAGGACGAGTAGGACTAAAGCCAGCAAAGTCGGTTGTGCCCACGCCATCGGTATGAATTCCTAATTGGCTTAAGGAATTTTCTAAGGTCATAAAAAATCCGTAGATACCGATAGAACCCGTGATGGTAGTTGGCGCGGCAACTATTTTATTTGCTGCTGCCGAAATCCAATAACCGCCCGAAGCTGCTAGTGATCCCATTGACGCCACGACAGGCTTACCGGCTTGCTTGAGTAATTCAACTTCTTGACGAATGATTTCAGAGGCGAAGGCGCTTCCCCCAGGGCTGTCAACTCTTAATACAACCGCTTTAACTTGCTTGTTTAAACGTGCTTTTCTAAGATAACTAGCCGTGCTATCACCACCAATAGTACCAGCAGGTTGGTCACCGTCTAAAATAATACCTTTAGCAACAATTATTGCGATTTTATCACTGTCTGGGTTTTCAATAATTAGCGCAGGTTTTGTTGCTTTAAGGTAGTTTTTAAAACCAATATGATTGTATGTGCCCTGATTATTTTTACCTACTAACTTGATCATTTCCTGCGTAATTTCTTCACGAGTTTTTAGTTGATCCACCCAATGATTAGTTAACGCATATTGGGCAATTTTACCGTCAACTTGTTGCAATTTCTCGTATAAAACTTCAGCAGTTTCGTCAAAATTGTCGATACTAAATTGTCGCTGTGTAGCAACATCTTCTTTATATTGTGACCATAAATCATTTAACCAAAGACTATTTGCTTCTTTCGCTGCTGGTGACATATCATCACGCATATAAGGCTCAACCGCAGATTTATATGTGCCAACGCGGAAAACATGCTGACTAATCGCTAATTTATTTAACGCTGATTTGAAGTAAAGTTGATAGCGCCCATATCCGTCTAGCATCATCCATCCGTTAGGATCAAGCCATATCTCATCAGCATAAGCCGCTAGATAATATTGATCTTGTAAAAATTGATCACCGTAAGCGATGATCTTTTTACCTGATGCTTTAAAGTCTTGTAAATGTTCAGCAATAATGCGTAATTTGGTCAAACCTGCGCCGCGCATTGATTGAAGCTTTAGTACCAAAACGTCAATTCGTGGGTCGTTTTGGGCATTTTGAATGACATCGAGAATGTCAGATAGCAATACTTCAGGATTTTGATTGGGTTGAGCAAAAGCTTCATTGACAAAGGCTTCCATAGGGTCAATTTCAACCTTTTGTTCAACAATAGCACCATGAATGTCTAATACTAACGCCGCTTTATTCGGCACAACGACAGTATCTTCTTCATAGAAAAGCGCAGAGAGAATTAAAAACAAAACGAGGAAAAACACTAAGTTTACGATGATTTTTCTTGAGACGTTAAATAACTCGAAAATACTTTTAGTGATGCGCGTCAATGCGCCTGGATGG
>DAINNQ010000335.1:0-3538 GCA_036735825.1 Alteromonadaceae bacterium
TGTCTACGGCATTGATAATAATAGGAGCGTTTAGTTGCACATTAATTGAGAGCAGCCACTGGTTGTGATTTTCTTTATTTAGATCCGTTTTGATGAGAGCTAAATAATAACCTAATGCTTTTACGGCATTTTGAATGTTTTTATTTAGTGTGAATAAATAAGCGGTACGTGTTTGTTCATCAACAGGTAATTCACCTAAATGGGTGAGAATATTTTTTTTAACAGCTGGCGGTAAATCTTCGTTTAAGGTAATGGTTAAATTAGCAGCGAAAACTTGGGAAGAAATAAAAATAAAGCCAAAACACAATAGTGCAGAAATGTTGATTTTGCACACTATCTTTCTGAGAACAGGGTGAAAAAATGTTGTAACCCAGTAAGTTAATTGGCTTAGTTTTAATTGATACATTATTAATAACAGCTTAAAGCAAGTGTGATTAGTTTTTATTTAGCCAAATTTATTTGCTTTAACTTTTCCAATGTCCCTGCTAAACCAACACGAGAAATACTGCCGTTAATTTCAGCTTGTTTACTTTGTAAAAGGCTGATGCCTTCGATCACAATATCAAAAATTTGCCATGTCGAAAGATTCTCATTGTATAGCCATTTAGAAACTGCTTTGACAGGGCGGTTAACTGTCATTATTTCAACCGAAACATCAGCAATTTTTCCTGATGGTTGTATTTTAGGCTCTCCGAGGACGATTTTTTCATTTTTATATTTTACTAATACCGAGCTATAACTGTTGATCAAGTTCTGACTGAGCACTTCGATAAATTCAAGCTTTTGTTCTGCTGTCATATTAGCTAAATGTTTGCCGAGCACTTTGTAAGCAAAGTATTTGGTATCTGAGGCTGGAATAAGTTTGATACGCAAGAGTGCTTTGAGGTTATCTTGCGTTAATTGATTCGTATTATAAAGTTCGCCTATTGATTGTTCTAAGCCATTAAACAGAGCCGCAGCAGCGGCTTTAACTTCTGTTGCATTGACCGTTGTTGTTGCGAGCGTTAAGCCAATAAGCAGCATTAATAACTTAACTCGGGCAGTAAAATAACTCATGAAAGTGTTCATTTTTTTGTTAATCAAAGTAAACATTTTTTTGCTAATCCAAATAATAAATATATCAGTTTCTAGCTGGCTTCTGGTGATAGCTAGGTTTAGGGTATGCAACTGACTTCATATGATACGCGCTCTGTATTAAAACGCGAGCAGAGACTCAAGTATTTATGCATTATTTTCTATTATTATTTTAAGTTTACTTCTTAATATTTTTAAGAATTTTAACTGAGTTTTTTGAATGTTTTCTATGGAATAAGCCCCGTTGTCCTTTCAGGTTTTTAACTGATATTTTTTAGCTCAGATTTTTAGCTCATTTTTTAGCATTTAAGTAGAAAGCTTTTGATTTTTGTTTAACTTTGTTCTTAAATATCCGTCTTTTTCAATCTTTGGGCATTTATGCTTTTTTTCATTACCATTTTTATTGGTGCCTTTTTACTTTTTCAAGTTCAGCCATTTATTGCAAAAATTATTCTGCCATATTTTGGGGGGGGAGCTGCTGTTTGGACCGCATGTATGCTCTTTTTTCAAGCGTTTTTACTTTTTGGCTATTTATACGCGCACTTATTATCAAAATGCTCTACGTTTAAAAAACAAGCTGTAGTGCATGGTGCTTTACTGTTGTTTAGTTTGTTTTTTTTACCGATAAACGTAGACAATGAGTTAACCGTTTTATCTACAGAACTGCCATTATGGAGCATTATTTATCTGCTAACGGTAACGGTAGGGTTACCGTATTTGTTGTTGTCTGCTACTGGGCCATTAGTTCAACATTGGTTTAGTTTATCGGTTGTTGGCAAACAAGCTTATCGGCTCTATTCGTGGTCAAACTTAGCGTCTTTGCTGGCGTTATTGAGTTTTCCATTTTTGTTTGAACCTTTGCTTTCAAGTACTAACCAAGCAATGTTTTGGTCTGTTGGTTATGGTATTTATTGTGTTGTCATTATGGTGTTGATGATAATAACGGCAAAACAGTTAGCTTTACCTGTTTTCAATAAAAGTGATTTACCAGAGGCCGATCTCAATAAAACGACTAATGAATCATTAACTCAAGCAAATCCAGAAAATGCACAAGAAAACCTTACTCAAGATGGTGAGTCACATCACAAGTATCAACCATTATTATGGCTAGCGTTGTCGACACTAGGCGTGGTGTTACTTGTTTCAACGACGAATGCCATGACGCAAAATATTCCTCCAATGCCATTTTTATGGATCTTACCACTGTGTTTATATTTGCTCAGTTTTATTATTAGTTTTCATAGCCCTAAATGGTACGTGCGCTGGTATTGGTTGTTAATTTTTATACCAACGTCATTAATTGCTATTTTAATGTTTTTTATTGGTTCTCAATTTGACATCACCTCGCAAGTACTTATTTACTCAAGTATTTTGTTTTCTGCCTGTATGATTTGCCATGGCGAGTTAGCGAAATTAAAGCCTAATGTAGAGCGTTTAACTTGGTATTATTTAGTGATGGCATTTGGTGGTTTATTGGGCAGCGTGTTAGTGGCTTTTGTTGCCCAACATGTTTTTATTCAATTTTTAGAGTTTCCGCTGGCGATAATTGCTGTTTTGGCGTTATTTGCGTTGTCGGTTTACACAAATGAAAAACAAGTGAATAAGCTGGTTTTCACCAGTGGCGGCTTGGCCATTTTTTGTAGTGTGATTTTGGCGCAATTAAATAGCCAATACGTTAAAACGGATATTCACAGTGCGCGAAATTTTTATGGCATTTTAAGTGTCAAAGATGTCGAAATTGACGGCGTTAAAGAGCGTCGTTTAATCGACGGCACCACGTCTCACGGCACCCAGTATTTATCAGCTGATCATAAAAGCACTCCACTCAGCTATTATCGAAAAGATACCGGTGTTGCCATTGTGCTGGAGCAGTTTAGCTTGATCAATCAGGCGCAAGGCAAATCATCAACGGTTGGCTTAGTGGGTTTAGGGGCTGGAACTTTAGCGGCCTATGGCAAACCCAATGATGAATATCGTTTTTATGAACTAAACCCCGCAGTGATTGATGCTGCTCAAAACTATTTTACTTATTTAGCTGATTCACAAGCGAATATTACCTTGATTGTTGGTGATGGACGCGTCTCTCTTACCAATGAATTAAAAGCGGCTAAATCAAATCAAAATGCGCTGGCACCATTTGACGTACTGGTGATTGATGCTTTTTCTGGTGATAGCATTCCACAACATTTATTAACTGTGGAAGCGATGGATTTATATTGGCAGCATCTACAAGAAAATGGCGTACTTGCTATTCATATCTCAAATACCCATTTAAATTTATTGCCCCTTATGCAAGGGCTTGCTCAACAAACGGGTAAAGCAATACGCTATTTTAAAACCAAAGCCGCCACAGAATACGGCCATGATACTGAATGGGTGTGGTTAACTAATCATAAAAAATTGCTAGAAAATGCTGAAGTTATCGCCAAACACACGCCGATAAAAAGCGATACCAAATTAGTGG
>DAINNQ010000336.1:0-3522 GCA_036735825.1 Alteromonadaceae bacterium
CTGCTGTGGAGCCGATTGCTGAAAACCGCCGCTTGGTTGCGGTGCAGACTGCTGAAAACCACCACTTTGCTGTGGAGCAGATTGTTGAAAACCACCTTGAGGTGCCCCGCCCGCGCCACGTGAATCTAACATTTGCATTTCGTTAGCAACGATCTCAGTTGTATATTGATCAGCACCTTGCTGATTCTGCCATTTACGTGTTTGCAAACGACCTTCTAAATACACTTTTGAACCTTTTTTAAGATATTCGCCAGCAACTTCCGCTAAACGTTGATAAATAACAATACGATGCCATTCTGTTTTTTCTTTTTGTTCGCCGGTTTGCTTATCTTTCCACGTTTCAGATGTGGCTACTGTAAAATTTGCAACCGCACTACCGTTTGGCATAAAACGCACTTCAGGATCTTGTCCTAAATTTCCAACAATGATGACTTTATTTATACCACGACTGGCCATGTATTACTCTCACTTCAGTTATGCAGTAGTTTATAACCCACTGACTTACAAGCATTAATTTTAAGGTGCAACTGTAATGCTTTTACGATTAAAACGGTTAAGAGAGCTATTCTAACATCGCTCTTTAAGATGTGATAGGGCTACAGAACAGATAATTTAATTCTTTAAATATTCTTTCATTTTATCAACAATTTCCTCTGAAATTTTAATCGCTTTTTGCTGTTGATAATCAAAATGCACCATTACGGCAGTACCCGATGCGCGTAATTCATTTTGTTGCCATAACTCTTGATAAACATCGAATGATGAGCCGCCAATTCTACCAATATAAGTTCTTACTTCCATATCATATTCGTAAAACATTTGTCCGTGAAAAGTAACATCAATTTTAGCTAAAATGAGCTTCCACTGACTCAAGTCTAAATCAGGGGTGAACCATTTAAATACGTCATCTCTAGCACCCTCAAACCATACTGGCACCATAGTGTTATTAATATGTCCTAATGCGTCGGTATCGCTAAATCTTGGTTTAAACTGCTCTTTAAAATACTTACCTGACATAATTTTCTTCTCTTTATTCATTGATACAAATTCACGATAGGGTAGTGTATTCTTTCACGGGAGATTATTACACTTGAATATCATGACTAATTTTATTGAAATTTACCCAAACACCCTCTCCGCTGAATTTTGCCAGCAATTTGTTCATGCATTTGAGCAAAGTCCACATAAAAATAATGGCAGAACAGGCGGTGGCGTTGATACAAATAAAAAGCTCAGCCAAGACATTTATTTAAATATGCATCCTGAGTTTCAACAACAGTTAACAACGATTACGCAAGCATGTACAAAAAATATCATGGCGTACATGGAGCAATACTTTTTTACCTTGATCAGCTCTATTTCTTTAGTTGTTCAACATCCAGTAACTAAGCAACCCGTGCAATTAACCGCTGATAATTTTGACGAAATAGGCAAGCCTAATCTTCTCAACTTAATTAAATATTTATTTCGTTTAGCACCGATTAATGCCCAAAAATATAATCAAAATGAAGGGAATTATAAGTATTGGCATTCCGAAATTTTTCCGCAACTTGGCCAAAATGATGCGTTGCATCGAGTGCTGCTTTTTATCATCTATTTAAATGATGTTGAAGAAGGCGGAGAAACAGATTTTTATTATCAACAACAAAGCATTAAGCCTAAAGCAGGTAGCATGATCATAGCGCCATGTGGTTTTACTCATACTCATAGAGGAAACATCCCTCTTTCTTCAGATAAATATGTGTTAACGTCTTGGCTATTGTTTAACCCAGCAGAACAAATTTATACTCCAACATCAGCATAATACATTGAGAAATATATGAAAAAAATAACTGTTATTCTCTGCACTCTCTTAAGCTTTTCTTTATTCGCGGGCCCAGGTGAAAAAGCACCTGATCGAAAAACAGGCCAAGGCCCTTACAAGAGGCTTATTTTAAGAGGCGGTATTGTGGTGAATGGTGAAGGTGCCCCAGCACGAGGACCTATGGATATCATCATCGAAAATGATCGCATTGTTAGCATGGTCAGCGTGGGTAACCCAGGTGTGCCGATTAAAGCGAACAATAGGCCTGTTGCTCAGCAAGGTGATGTAGAAATTGACGTGCAAGGGCAATATATTTTACCGGGTTTTATTGACATGCATGGTCATATTGGCGGCAGTGCAGATAACATTCCTGCAGAATATGTTTTTAAATTATGGCTAGCACACGGCATTACCACCGTGCGTGAACCCGGCAGTTTTAATGGCGTTGACTGGGTGATGGATCACGTTGAACGTAGTAAAAACAATACTATCGCCGCGCCAAGAATTATTCCTTATGTTGGCTTTGGTATGGGAGAAAAAGAACCGATAACAACTCCTGAACAAGCCAGAAAATGGGTGAAAAATATCGCCAAACAAGGCGCTAAAGGCATTAAGTTTTTCGGTGCGCCACCACAAATCATGTCTGCGGCGCTTGATGAAGCTAAAGCTCAAGGGCTAGGCAGTATGATGCATCACGCACAGTTAGAAGTAACGAATATGAATGTCATTGATTCTGCAAGACTAGGGTTAACCACCATGGAACATTGGTATGGGTTACCTGAAGCATTATTTGAGCATCAACATATTCAAAACTACTCTCCTGAATATAACTATAACGATGAGCAAAATCGCTTTGGTGAAGCAGGACGATTATGGCAACAAGCAGCACCTCTAGAGAGTGAAAAATGGCAACAAACCAGAGATGAGTTAATTGGCTTAGATTTTACCATTAACCCAACCATGACCATTTATGAAGCCAGCCGAGACTTAATGCGTGAAATGAATGCTGATTGGCACGAAGAATTTACCTTGCCAACCCTGTGGGAATTTTTCCAGCCGAATCGTTACGCTCATGGTTCTTATTGGTTTGATTGGACAACCGACGATGAAATAGCGTGGAAGAAAAACTTTCAAAAATGGATGGCATTTCTTAATGATTATAAAAATCATGGCGGACGAATTACCACTGGCTCTGATGCTGGTTACATCTTTAAAATCTACGGATTTGGTTATGTTCGAGAATTAGAACTGCTACGCGAAGCAGGTTTTAATGCATTAGAAGTGATCCAAGCAGCAACTATCAATGGTGCTGAAGCTTTAGGCATGGCAAACGACATTGGCTCAATACGCATCGGTAAAAAGGCTGATTTAGTTATTGTTGAAGAAAACCCATTAAGAAACTTCAAAGTGCTTTACGGCACAGGGCATTTTAAGTTAGACGACAACAACCAACCGACGCGCGTTGGCGGAGTCAATTACACCATTAAAGATGGCATAGTTTATGACGCTAAACAACTGCTCAATGACGTTAAAGTGATCGTCGAGAAAGCGAAAAAAACCGGCTAAAACACCAACCGCTAAAATATTAATCACTGAGCTACCTGTTGCTATTTTTGGGTAGCTTAGTTGTTTCTAGCACTCCAAATATTATTTCTTCTATTCAATTAAAAGCAACACAAATTGAAAAACTTTCAGTTAAAAAATGCCCATATTTACTC
>DAINNQ010000337.1:0-3508 GCA_036735825.1 Alteromonadaceae bacterium
TTGATATTGAAGCCGCTTAAACTTGATTAATTTGATAGGTTTAAATCTAAAACATTTAGTAGATTTAAAATAGAAAATAGAAGAAAAATACTCATGATAAAAACTGGACGATATCAACATTTTAAAGGTAACTTTTACCAAGTTTTACATGTTGCAAAACACAGTGAAACAGAAGAACTGCACGTAGTTTATCAACCAGAATATGGTGAACGTGAAATATGGATCAGACCATTAACCATGTTTGATGAATTAATCACAAGAGATGGAAAAACATTTAAACGTTTTACTTATGTCGTTGATTAAATGATATATTGTAACGTAATGAGTTTTAATTAGCAGAACCAACAAGCTTACATTTTTATCTATCAGTGAGTTGCTTGCGATTAAGTTTATCGAGTATTAACTAATTGTTACTCGATAAATACTGCAATAATTTTAGAAGTGATATTTTGCCAAGCAATCAATTCCTTTTCACTTATGCTTTTATCAAAAGTATTAATTGTTTTAAGTAAAGACGATTGCCACTTTGAAAATAGACGTACGGGAATATTTAGCTGTTGATGATGCTCTACAATATTCAAAATATAAGGGTCGTTATTTAGATCTAAATTCTTTTCTTCCATCAATATGCAAGCACGTAACGATTTTGCTAACATCATTTTTTGCTGTTTAAAGTCAGTATTTTTGAACAAATTTACTATTTCGGGATCAGATTGCAAAAAATCATCATAAAAACAAGTATAGAACTTCCCACCTTCTTTACTAAGGCGTTCAAATGAAGCTTTAATCAAAGATTCATGTGGCAAAGGTTTCATGTCAAATGCCATTGAGATAAGGGTTGATGCAGGATCATAGTAAGCTCTGTAATTAAATGTTACTTTCAAACAAACGATATAGTTACTGCTTTATAACAGTGCTAAAAATAACTAACTTTGATCTTTAATAAGATATGCCCTCTTTTAATTGGCAACCGTTAAAATAATTTTGCCAATATTGCTATTATTCATGATCCGTAAATGGGCTTTTTCAACATCATTCCAATCGTAAACCGTGTCAATGACAGGTTTTATTGTTTGCTTTTCAATTTGCTTACCAAAGACGTTAATAAAATCTGTAATTAATTGCTGTTTATATTCATCGTCTCTATTTCGAAGGGTTGTGCCGTGCAGAGTAATGCGTTTCATAAGTAATTTTGCGACATCTAATTGTTGGCAATATCTTCCCCCTAACATCGATAAAATAACAATATCCCCATCCAAAGCAGTGATATCGATATTATTATTTACATAATCTCCAGCAACAACATCAATGATCACATCAAAAGCTAATCCTTTACCTTTGCACACTTCTTTAAAATTATCTTGCTGATAGTTTATCGCTAGATCTGCGCCTAGGGCCAAACATGCTTGCGCTTTTTGTTCATTACTCACAGTTACAGCAACAAAACACTTGCATGCTTTAGCTAATTGAATAGCTGCAGTACCAACACCGCTTGCTCCAGCATGAATAAGAATTTTGGGTTGAGTTCTATCCTCTACAGATAAACGTTTGGATAAGTTCGCAATAGAGAATAAACATTGAAAAGCAGTGAGAAAGCATTCGGCAATTGCTGCGCCCTGCTGATATTGAAAATTAGCAGGCAACAATATTAAATGGCTTGCGTTAACTTTAACAAATTGCGCGTAAGCACCTCCAGGGACTAAACAATACACCTTGTCTTTTGCTTGCCAACCTTGAACTGATTTGCCGCAACTGACAATTTCTCCACACACTTCAATCCCTAAAATGGGTGATTCACCTTGAGGTGGTGGATACTTACCTTGCCTTTGCAAAATATCAGCACGGTTTACACCAATGGCTTTAACGGCGATTAAGCATTCATCATCAGTTATTACTGGAATATTGGTTTCTTTAAAAACTAACGATTGCGCTTTGGTCACATCGATATATTTCAATTACTGCATCCTGTTATTATTTAATTAGTCAAATTAATACCGCTATTTTTAACCCCCATATAATAAAGCACTAGGAATAATAAAGCGTTGAAATTCTCATGTAAATTACCCAATAGAAAAGTGATTATGGTCTTGCCAGGGCACTTGTTTAGTTTGCACCTTCTTGACATCGGCTGACTCAGGACCATGGTTTAACCAATCAAGCATTTTATCGACATTCTCTTGCTCACCGCAAATTAAGAGTTCAACATCACCGTCTGCTAAATTATGGGCATATCCACTTAAACTGTATTCTATAGCCATTTGCTGGCTAGATGCACGAAAGTATACGCCTTGAACTTTGCCACTTACGTGGGCTATGTAACTTACATTCATCTTTTAGTCTCTCTTATTAATTATTTTCAACAGATGATTGCACCTCAGGCTAGCATTGACTACACTCGGCGCAAATTATTATGCATAAGTAAGTATAGGCAAATGTCAGCAAGAATTTATTTAAAAGTTACCCGCGAGAAATCTTTATTAAGAAAACACCCTTGGGTGTTCTCTAAAGCGATAAATAAAATCAAAGGTAACCCAATGCTTGGAGATACCGTTGATGTCTTTGATCATAAAGGAAACTGGCTGGCAAAAGGTGCTTATTCACCTGAATCTCAAATTCGAATTCGTGTTTGGAGCTTTAATGAAAACGAAGAAATTGATCGTGAATTTTTTCGTAAGAAATTGTTAAACGCACAAAGCCGACGTGATTGGTTTATCGAGCAAGGTGGTTTAACTGGCTATCGCTTAATTGCTGGTGAGTCTGATGGCTTACCCGGAATCACCATCGATAAATACGATAATTTAATCGTGTGCCAATTATTGAGTGCTGGTGCTGATTTTCAGCGCTACACGTTAGTTGACTGTTTAACTGAACTTTATCCTGATTGTCATATTTATGAACGTTCAGATGTTGATGTGCGCAAAAAAGAAGGGCTTGAGCCAACTACAGGTTGGTTAACAGCGCCGCAAGCAAGTACAGAAGTTGTTATTAAAGAGCACGGCATTAATATTCATGTTGATGTGGCAACAGGTCATAAAACGGGTTTTTATCTTGATCAACGCGACTCTCGAGTTACGGCTGGTCGTTATGCCAAAGATAAAACAATTTTAAATTGCTTCTCCTACACAGGAACATTTTCATTACACTGCGCCGCTATGGGTGCCAAAGAAGTGATTAACGTGGATGTTTCTCAACAAGCCCTAGACATGGCGCAAAAGAACCTTGAGCTTAATCATTTACAAGATAAAAATGTTTCGTTCGTTAAAGACGATGTATTTAAGTTATTACGTCGTTACCGTGATGAAAAACGCACCTTTGATATGATCATTTTAGATCCCCCTAAATTTGTCGAATCAAAAGCGCAATTAACAGGGGCTTGTCGCGGTTATAAAGACATCAACATGCTAGCTATGCAGTTATTAAAACCGCAAGGGACATTACTGACATTTTCATGTTCTGGATTAATGGAATCGAGTTGGTTCCAAAAAGTGGTTGCCGATGCCGCGTTAGA
>DAINNQ010000338.1:0-3476 GCA_036735825.1 Alteromonadaceae bacterium
AAGGTCGATAAACCTTGACGTTTCTATAGCCATTATCAATTAAATATAAAGTTTGTAGCTTACTCATTACGCCTTTATCGCAATACAATAAGTAGTCTTTATTCTGATCTAAGTCGCCATATTGAGTGGATAATTTATAAAAAGGTAAATGGAGCACTTCAACGCCATCAATCTCCAACGGATGCTCTTCTTCTTCTTCAGGGCTTCGAATATCAATCACTATCGCGTTTTTATCAATAGCCGCCACTTCTTCAACCGCATGAATTTCTTCTTCTGAAGCATCACCAATATCTCGGATATCAAAAATTCGGGTTTCTTCAACAACCTTATCTAGAATATCGAAATCAAAGTTTTCTTCTTCGGCTTCAATTTTCGATAACACCGCTTTTACCGTCGGCTTTTTAGAAATCACGCCACAATATTCTGGAATAGTTTTAGAGAAGTCTTCAGTGCCAATAACTCGAGCAATATCAATAATATCTTGTTTATCATAAGCGGCTAACGGACGAAGAATTAATGTTTCTGTTACGCGGTCGATAACGTTCAAATTAGTTAATGTTTGGCTAGATACTTGCCCTAATGCTTCACCTGTCACCAATGCTTGAATGCCACGCTTTTCCGCAATTTTAGCTGCAGCGCGCATCATCATACGTTTTAGTACAACGCCCATTTGACCATTTTCAATTTTCTCTAAAATTTCAGCAACAACAGGCTCAAAATCTACCGCAAAAAACTTGATCCGATGCGAAGCACCAAACTTATTCCACAAATAGTAGCTAACTTGCTTCACACCAACTTCATGAGCAGAGCCACCTAGATTAAAGAAACAAAAATGAGTACGTGCGCCCTTTTTGATCATTTGAAAGCTTGAAACTGCTGAATCAAAGCCACCAGACATTAACGATAAGACATCTTCTTGCGTGGCAATAGGGAAGCCACCTAACCCTTTAAAACGGTTTGTGACAATAAACAAATCTTGGTGCTTAACTTCTAAATGAATCGTGACATCAGGGTGACGTAATTGTACTTTTGCGCTTTCAACTGACTGATTTAAGCCACCGCCAACGTATTGTTCAATTTGCAAAGAAGTAAAATCATGATCGCCATTTCTTTTAACGCGAACACAAAAGGTTTTATCTTTAATCGTGTCAGCGTGCACCGCTAATGTTTTTTCAAAAATGTTATGAAGATCAGTAAAATCAGTACGTTGCACCTCAATAAACATGGCAACGCCTGGAATACATTGAAGCGTTTCAATCAGGGCTAGACGATTTTTTTCATCGGTATTTTTGGTATTAACTTCAATGCTATCCCAATTGATCTTAGTCGTTACTTGCTCATCAACTCGACGTAAAACATTTTTAATATTCGACTCTAAAATTTTCGTAAAACGTTTACGCACAGGACGACTTTTGATCGCTATTTCCGCCTGTAACTTCACAATGAACTTCATAAAAAACCCAATTTAACTAGCACGATAAAATAATTGGCGCGAATTATACCTTATGGCCAGTAATGTGCCTAGCGATGTCAAAACAAAAAGGATCTCCGCAGAGATCCTTTTATTGTTTTCATTTGCTACATTCTTCAAGTGTGAGAATTAATTATCACTTTTGATAATTGAGTAAGGCTCAGTTTCTTTAGGTTTACCTTGATTAATAGATATTTCAACGCGTCGATTTTTTCTGCGATTTAGTGCGTTAGTATTGGGTACTAACGGTCTTGAATCAGCATGGCCTGCAACAACCATACGGCCTTGATCAAAACCAAAAACTTTCACTAATTCATGAGCGATAGCAACGGCACGCTTACTCGACAGATCCCAGTTAGAGGTAAATAATTCAGAGCTGATCCCTTGATTGTCGGTATGACCAGAAACCATGATTTCACCTGGAACCGTTTTTAAGAGCTCTCCAATTTCTTGAATAACCGGTCTAAAATTAGGCTGTAAAAAAGCTGAACCTGATGGGAATGCACCATTTTCACGAATGCGAATAGTGACTTGTTGACCAAGGGATTCTAATTCAATGGCACCATCTTGAATTTGTTCATCTAATTGTTCAGCAATTTTCTTAACTAATTCATTTACTTGTTCTTGCGAAGCTTGTTCTAACTCATCTTTTGCTTTTTGCATGGCTTGAGCCGACATTTCATCCGCGGTACTTTGCGATTGACCACCACGTTCAGTGCCTCGTTGCTCTTGTCGACCACCAGCAGAGGTTTCATCACCCGCCTGAAATTCAAGCATTTGTTGAGTCATTTCAACCGTTTGCTGTTGAATAACTTCTATCGGCGTGGGTTCAGGTTTACCAGGTCTAAACTCTTGCGCAATGATACTGGTACCTTTAGGAATATCTTTTACTTCAATTTTATTTTGCACACCAAAGGCAAACTTCATTGAACCGGCAATTTGCTTAAATTTCAAAACGTCCATTTCAGAAAAAGAGAGTAATAATACGAAGAAACACATCAACAGTGACATTAAGTCAGCAAACGTACCCATCCATGCAGGTAAACCTGCTGGTGGGCATTTACACTCTGGAGGATTCGACATAATGCGCTCCGCTACTCTTCAGTGGTGTCAATTTTACGTTTACCTTCGGCAAGATAATTCTTCAATAACCCTTCGATAACACGAGGGTTTTGTCCGTCTTGAATACCTAAAACCGCATCTAAAATTAATTCTTGATTGAGCTTTTCTTCACTCATGCGAATTTTTAATTTATTAGCAATTGGGATCGCAATTACGTTCGCAAGAAAGGCACCATACAAAGTTGTTAAAAGGGCAACCGCCATCGCAGGACCAATCGCTTTAGGGTCATCCATGTTTGAAAGCATCGCAACCAAACCAATCAAGGTACCTATCATCCCCATTGCTGGTGCAACATCCGCTAATGCCATTAACATACCAATACCAGTTTCATGGCGCTCAGTTGTTAAGTTAATATCTTTTTGCAATGTGCCTCGTACTACATCAGCGTCATGACCATCTACTAACATATCGACACCTTTTTGCATAAAAGCGTTGCTGATTTCTGCTTCTTCTAAAGCTAAAAACCCGCCTTTACGAGCTGCGTCCGCCATTTCTACAGATTTTTCAATAAGCTCATCAGGTTGTTCAATTTTAAACATGAACGCTTTTCCCATGATTTTACCTATACCGAAAAACTGACCAAGATTATAATTTGCTAATACAACAAAAAGTGAACCACAGAAAACGATAAGAATAGATTGGGTATCAACAAACATGCTGATATCGCCACCTAAGACCATTGCCATTACAATAAAACCAACAGCACCTAATATTCCCAGTAGCGTAGCTAAATCCACACAAGCCTCCAAAATAGTTTGCTAACTCAACAACCTTTAAAGTGATAATACCTTAAGGTTTTAAGATACGCGAATACAAATACTCAGGTTATTTAGTTGATTCAAACTGAAATTTATGAAAAACAACAAGAGAGTATTATGTTTGT
>DAINNQ010000339.1:0-3470 GCA_036735825.1 Alteromonadaceae bacterium
TTTGTATGTCAATTCAAGTTAAATTGATTGAGGATATAGTACAGAAAAGACAATATTAAGATTTCATTTGATGATTTATGCAACTCTGATGTTATTTAAATATTATGGTTTAAAAGCTAATCATTAATAACGGTTTATGCTTGTTATTTATATGTTTTCATGTGGGAAAACAAAGACTTTCACTGTAAAAATAAAAATAGCCGAAAGCCAATTCAGCGAAGTTAAAGTTGGGGATTTGCTAAATTTATCAAAGCGATAAACTTAAGTTCATAAAAACGAGCCGTTCAGGGAGACAAACGACCCGTTTCTATGATGAGGCTACTGAGTCTCTCCACTAGTATAACCAAGTGCTCAGTAGCCCCTTTCGTAACACGCTAAAATCATAGGGAAACCTTAACGCAATTATCGAACTTGCTAACATCACATAGTGCTTTTTAACTTAGCCAATTAATTAATCAATTAACCGAGCAAAATGTGATGCTTTATCTTTTTGTACTTAAAAATCTTGTCTATATGAAAGATAGTAAGTACGCCCTCTTATGCTATATAAGTTACCTGCATAACCGCCAAATTTATCAAATCTAGGGTCTTCATCGGTAAAGTTATTGACACCAAGAGTAATGGCATTATTCCAAGGCATTTGATAATTGTATGACAAGTTATGCGAGATATAGTCATCAATCATAAAATAGCCTGTTGATTCGTCATCACCGTTATAATCCCATGATTTTTGCTCACTAATAAAGTTAGCAAAATAATGAACACTATGATCGCCTAACGTATAATCAAGGTTCATATTGATACGTACATCAGGTAAATCTTCACGGCCAGCTTCATCTTCTGAAATCACCGAGATACCATTATCAAGATAGGTATATTTGTATGTTAAGTATTTAGAAACTTTTATGCCAAAATCGAATTCACCAATGTCAGTTTCAAAATTAGCATTGAAACTAACATCTAAACCTTCACGCTCTGATTTACCTAAATTAACACGAGGTGCAACAACGTGATCGATACGACCATTAGGTGCTAAAGCAATTTTAGCTCCTGAATAAATCATCGAAATATCTGGACGAGCTACATTCGCTTGATCAGCCAGTTGGAACAACTTGGCTTGAGTTTGCATTAATTCATTTGAGCTAATCGATTGGATCAAGCCTTCTGTTTCAAGTGACCAGTAATCAACCGTTAAATCAAGGTTATCAGAGATATTCCAAACAATACCTAAATTGAGGGTATCTGATTCTTCTGGTCCTAAATCTAAGTTACCACCGGTACGAGTTGGCGCTTCTTCTCTTAAACCACATGAGTCGATGTCGTCACCCGCTTCATAACAAGCGATATAGTTAGTAATTTTACCAAAACCTTCTGACATGCCTTGATATAAATCAGATAGAGTTGGCGCTCTAAAACCTTTACCAGCAGAAGCACGAATTAACACATCTTCAACGGGGTTATAACGAATAGAGATTTGTGGATTAAACGTATCACCAAAATCTGAATAATCATCATAACGACCCGCTAAGTTAACTTCTAAATTATCTAAAACTGGCATCATAAATTCAAAATATGCTGAAGTAACATCGCGCTTACCAATACCACCTGAACCGCCATTTCCACCAATAATTTTACCTGCTTCAGCTAGTGCATCAACTTTCGAGTCTAATGACTCTTCACGATATGACGCACCAATATATGCGCCAATTGTGCCACCACTTAATTCAAAAAATTCAAAGCTCACACCACCTGAAATATCTAAATAATCAGCTGTCATACGTTTATCGTAGTTAGCAGTTGAGCCTGCAGGTAATGGTGAATTTGGATCGCGCGGATCCCAACCTTCAAACTTACCTAAATCATCATTCCATGCTCCAACTAAACTATTTTGAGCGCCGTCTAGTAAGTACCCTGTCCCCCAAGTAAAGTTAGTGTAGCTGTTATAAGCAACCGAGACATCCCAATCAAAATTATCTTGTGTACCTTCAAGACCCAATAAGTAGTCATACACCGTATCATGATGTTCTGCTACGCGATTACCCGCCGTGTCAAAACGAAAGCCAACACCTGCATATGGGTCAGCATAAAGCTCTTTTAATTCAATACCTTCATCAGTTGTATACGCTGGTAAACCTTGAGGCACAGCAATAGTTGCAGGTACTGGTGCTGAAATATCCATTGTTTCAGTTTTTGCCCAGTAAGCTCTAGCAATTAAATTAATGTTATCGGTTAATTCATAGTTATATTGAATTAAGGTGTTATCACGTTTGCTGTCTGAAGATTGCCCTGCTGCTCTTGTATAATCGTATAAACAAAGGGTATCACCTGCGTAGTTACGATCATTTACCGGACCAACAAATGCATCACCATAAACGCTTGCACAATCACTATCATTAGCAAAAGGATGTTGCCATGCCCAACCGCCAGCACCACCTTGTTTTAATACACGACCTGTCCATGATAAGTTTGCCCAATCATTCGCATCATTTGGATCGCCACCAGCTAAAACATAAGGTTGTGTATAAGAACGTTCAGATTGCATAATGCGTTGTGAATCATAATGCTCAAAAGTAAAAACTAAATTACCCTTATCTGAACTTAAACCACCCGTGAATGAAAAATTACCCGAATCTCCGCCTTCAGCACTTGGTTTGTCTGTACGAGCATCAAAGCGAATACCTTCAAAATCTTTCTTTAAAATGATGTTAATGACACCAGCGATAGCATCGGTACCATATATTGCCGATGCACCGTCAGTTAAAATTTCAATACGCTGAACGGCTGCCATTGGAATGGTATTTAAGTTTGAGGCACCACCATCTAAAACTGGAGATTTAGCCATACGCTTACCATCAAGTAAGGTTAAGGTATGTTGAGCCGACGCACCTTTTAATTGTACGGTTGATTGTGATGCCCAGCTATTGTTAGCACCACCACCCCATGAACCAAAAGCATTTAAGTTTGAGTCACGTAGTGCATCGCCTACCGTTGAAAAACCAGAATTTATTAAATCAGCAGCGTCGATCACTGTGATCGGTGTTGCGCCTTCAATAGCAACACGCTTAATACGTGAGCCGGTAATTTGAATTCTTTCTACTTCTTCAACCACTTCTTCTGCATTCACTGGCGCGGCAGCAAAGTTAAATAATGGAGCGATAGCAATTGCGAGTAGAGATTTTTGAAACAATGTTCCAAATTTTTTAGAAGACAATGATGACATTTCTGTATCAGTTGTTTTATTGATATTTGACATGATTAACCCTTAGTTCTTTATTTTGTGATTGTTACTGTTCAAACAGTTTATTATTTATACTCACACTCAATATACTGTATACAATATATTGAGTGTGAGTATATTGGACAAAAAGTCGACATTCAATGATAAAATTGAATAAATTTAAGAATTCGAGCTAACTCTATGTATTTTAAATGAATTGTATTTGTGATGAAATTTATAGATATTGACGAAT
>DAINNQ010000340.1:0-3427 GCA_036735825.1 Alteromonadaceae bacterium
CCCCAAACATCCGATACCGTCACTTGATTATCAGTCAAATTTAGTGAAGATAAGACAACGGGTAGCCCACGTGATGTTGAGAAATCTTCTACCGTTTGGGTTAACTCTGATGGCATCGAGGCCAACACTAATTCTCGAGTTAACTCTTGCTCATTCACTAACCATAAAACCACTTGAGGTCGTAAACTGCCCCATATAGGTAAATTAGCATTAACAAATACCTCGTTGATTTTAGTTTGATCAAAACTGGCAAGTAGAAACTGCTTTCGACCATCACGTTCATAACGATAATTAGTGACAAAGCTGTTGTAACGGCTTAAATGCTTTTTAACTTCTTGATGGGCTAAAACACTTTTATGCCCCCCTATTTTGACTAACACTAACTCAAGTGCCTGCCTAAGCGCATCATTACGATCATTGCGACTTTGCGAATTTACCGCAACTTTGGCCACATACAGATCTTTTACTTCGACAGCATTTACTGAAGTAGTATTTAACGTCGATAATAATAAAACCGAAAAAACAACAGAAAAAACAAACCAATATCGAAACATATTTATCAAATAAGATATTTTCATTTGGACGAATATTACCATAATACTGTGTCAATATAGTTAGTAAAAGTGATAAAAATCTTTCTTTACTAAAATAATTTCCTTTAAAGATTTTCACCGAGCTTTTGCGCTGGTAGAATATGCGCTTTTATTACTGGCCAATCCCTTTTTAACCAGTAAGTTCAAATAACGGTAACATAACGAGGTTCCCCCGTGAGTGAAGAAAAACAGTCGTTAAGCTATAAAGATGCTGGTGTTGATATTGATGCTGGTAATGCCCTTGTTGAAAATATTAAAGGTGCTGTGAAACGTACTACTCGTCCTGAAGTAATGGGTGGAATTGGCGGTTTTGGCGCTATCTGTCAATTACCTGCTGGCTATAAAGAACCTGTGCTTATTTCAGGTACAGATGGTGTAGGTACAAAATTACGTTTAGCTATCGATTTGAAAAAGCATGACACTGTTGGTATAGATTTAGTGGCAATGTGCGTTAATGATCTATTAGTACTAGGTGCTGAACCTTTATATTTCTTAGATTATTACGCGACTGGTAAACTTGATGTTGAAGTAGCCTCTGATGTAGTAAAAGGTATTGCAGAAGGTTGTGTCCAGTCAGGTTGTGCATTAGTAGGTGGTGAAACCGCAGAAATGCCAGGTATGTACCATGCTGGTGATTATGACATTGCCGGTTTTTGTACGGGTGTAGCTGAAAAGTCAGAATTAATTGACGGCTCAAAAGTAGCAGCAGGCGACCAATTAATTGCTTTAGGTTCTTCAGGCCCTCATTCAAACGGTTTCTCATTAATTCGTAAAGTATTAGAAGTTAATCATACCGACACTTCTGAAATGCTAGGTGATAAAAGCATTGCTGAGCATTTATTAGAGCCGACCAAAATTTACGTAAAATCAACGCTGGCTATGCTAAAAGAAGTGAAAGCTCATGCACTTTCTCATATCACTGGCGGTGGTTTTTGGGAAAACATTCCTCGTGTTTTACCTGCTGATGCTCAAGCAGTTATTAATGGTAACAGCTGGCAGTGGCCAGAAATTTTTAACTGGTTACAAGAGAAAGGCAACATTACTACTCATGAAATGTACCGCACATTTAACTGTGGTGTCGGCATGATCATCGTAGTGCCTGCGGACCAAGTTGAAAAAAGCTTAGCTATTTTAACTGAACATGGTGAAAACGCTTGGCATATTGGTGAAATAGCCCAATTACAAGCAGGTGAAGAGCAAGTAATTATTAATCAAGGTTAAACACATGACTCGCCGTATTGTTGTTTTAATATCAGGCAGTGGTTCAAATTTGCAGGCAATTATTGATGCCTGCAAAACACCTAACTATCCTGGGCAAGTCGTCGCGGTAATATCAAATAAAGCCGACGCATATGGTTTAACCCGAGCTCAAAATTCAGCGATTGCTCATCATGTTCTATCCCACAAAGCCTATGATTGCCGTGAAGATTATGATCAAGCGTTAATTGCTCAAATCGATTCCTATCAAGCAGACCTTGTTGTACTCGCTGGTTTTATGAGAATTTTAACACCAGCATTCGTTCAACATTTTTCTGGAAAATTATTGAACATTCATCCATCTTTGTTGCCGAAGTATCAAGGATTAAACACACATCAACGTGCAATTGACGCTGGTGACACAGAACATGGTGTTAGCGTACATTTTGTTACAGAAGAACTTGATGGTGGCCCTGTTATTTTACAAGCAAAAGTCCCAATATTTGCTGGTGACGATGCTGACATATTAGCCAGTCGTATACATGAACAAGAGCACAGAATTTACCCTTTGGTTGTCAAATGGTTTTGTAATGAACGTGTACAAATGGTTGGTGATAAAGCAGTTTTAGATGGCATAACCTTACCGCAATCAGGTTATGCGAGTGAAGAATAATTAGCGCCAATATGGCCAAAAATCGGATGAATGTATGATCAAAACATTATGTTTTTGTTGTTTAACAACGTTAAGTTTTTTTAGTTTCGCAGAAAATTCTGATGTCAATAAAAGCATAATGGTGAAACCATTTACCGCAGAATATAATATTATTCATAAAAGCTCCCCGGTCGGCAAAGCCGTTCGAACACTGAAGTTTCTTGAGAACGGCCAAGCAAAATATAGTTATGAAACCAATATTGAATGGCTAATTTTTTCTGATATTCGCCACGAAATATCCACCCTTGATATAAAAAATAACCAAGTCATTCCTAACCACTACGTGTATCAACGTGAAGGAACAGGAAAAGATAAATTCTATGAATGGCGTTATGACATTGAAAATAACAAAGCCATTGATATGACTAATGGCAGAGAAGAACAGGTTGAGTTTCCTGTCAATATTCAAGATAAGCTGAGTTACCATCTTCAAAATAGACTCAACTTACTTGCTAACCCTGAGCAAAAGCTTTTTGTTTATCCGGTGATCAGCACTTCTGGCTCAATTAAAAATCATGTCTATCAATACGACGGTGAAGAAGAGTTGATGCTACCTTATGGTTTAGTTAAAACCATCAAGTTAAAGCGCGAAGTAATAGAAAAAAAACGCGTAACCTATGCTTGGTTTGCACCTGAACTCAATTATCTTATGGTCAAGCTTTACCAAGCTAAATCAGGTGTAGAACAATTCGAAGCGCAATTAACTAACGTTACTGTTAACGACGATAAAGCGCCAGCTGTCACTGAAAAAACAGCAGAAACTGTTCAAGATTAATTTTTAAGTTAACTGTTTTCTGGTGGAGAGCTACTTGAAGGTCTAAATTCAGCCTCTGTTTGCCCGTGAGCAATTGAATTTCCTAAACAAAATAGTTGCCACTGTCCTGAAGACATTTGATGCCAAGTTTCATCGTCGGTTAAAGGTCTT
>DAINNQ010000341.1:0-3425 GCA_036735825.1 Alteromonadaceae bacterium
AACTTCGCACATATCGTCCTTATCGTTGACACGGATTGTTAATCCACACGCCCTAATATCAAGATAATGTTCAAGATCAGGATAATCGCTGGCTAAAATCAAGATACTAGACGCTGATAACAATCAATCATGGTTAACTTCTAACAATCTTTTAAAGGAGTTAACCATGAAACCATTTATCACTTTGCTTTCGATTCTTACCTCACTAAGTGTCATGCTGAGCTGTAGCTCACACGCTGAGTTAAAGCAGAAACAAAGCAGCTTCATTTTAAATAATGTCAATATCATTGATGTAGCGAATAGAAAAGTTCAGCTAAATAAGTCGATGTTTATTAGCAACGGAAAAATCAGTCAAATTTCCACTTCACCCATTACGCATTTATCAACAAACATCGAGGTTATTGACGGTAAAGGCGGCTTCGTTACACCGGGTCTTATTGATATGCATGTTCACATGTATGAAAAAGCGGCCTTTACCTTGGCGCTCAGCCATGGTGTTACTCATGTGCGAATTTTGAATGGTGTTCCAAAGCAATTAGAGTGGCGAGATCAAATAGCCGCAGGCAAATTAATTGGTAGTAGCGCCACCGTAAGTAGCCCGATCATCTCTGGCTATGAAGATGCGTATTTACACCATACGGCGCATACCGCAGAGCAAGCAGCGGCGGCCGTTAAACAATATCAATCGCAAGGTTATGATTTAATCAAAGCCTATGGAAACCTTAATGAAGAAGCATTAACCGCGCTCGTTGCAGCAGGTAAAACCTATAATATTGCCATTGCCAAACATGGTCCTCATGCCTCTGGAGAGATGCCTATTGCCAAGCTTGAAGGGTTTCAATCTTTTGAACATGTTGAAGATATTTATCAAGGACCGCTCAATTACCAGTTTGCCCCTGAAAAGTTATTAGCAATAGCAAAAGAAATAAAAGCGACAAACGTGCCTGTGACTCCCACCCTCAATATATTTAATCAACTCACACAATTAAGTGATAAAAAAGAGTCGTTTTTACAGACTATTGCAACACAATATACCTCTGACATCATCGCATTAGAAGCGTCACAAAATCAGGTAAAACGTTGGTTAACCGCATCAAACGAGATGGCCGCGCATAATCAAAAAACATTAAAGTTTTTACAGCAGATCACTAAGGTTTTTCACGACGTGGGCATCACTATGCTGGTGGGTTCTGATTCTGGTGTCTTGCTTTCACCTCATGGTCTAGCGACCCATAATGAAATGCAATTATTGTTTGAATCAGGATTAGATGCGTTTGATGTATTAGCGGCTGCGACGATTAACCCAGCCAAAGCATTAAATCTCGATAAGCAAATAGGGAGTATTTTAGAGAATTATCAAGCCGATTTTATTTTCTCGACAACAAACCCGTTAAATGATTTGTCAGTGCTGAAAACGCCAGAAGCTGTCGTTAAAAATGGCGTTTTTTATTCTAGCACCATCTTAAAAGAGCTACGAGAAAATGCCATCGCATCTCGCAGTGTTTGGGAGGAACTGGTCACCTTATTTGAAGCTCTGTAACATCATTATCCTTCAAGAAAATGCTGAATAGGCACTCCATTCAGCATTTTTCTCAATCACATGAAAAGTAAAATTAACTCTCTTCTTTCACAAAGAGTTCCATTAGCCCAACTAACGCGGCGAACAACACCGCAGCTACAGGCCAAACAATCCAAGTTACGCCCCAGTTCATTGTCCATAAACTCCATCCTAAGAACACGGCAACAACCAAAGGCCAGTAAAAAGCAGCAAGTTTTTCAGTGCGTTTAGCCCTTCTGGTTTTAGCTGTTTCATCCCAACAATCTTTAAGTACATTATTGTAAGCATCATATTTAGCAGAAACTGGCGATATGATGTAAATCCCTGTCGCAATTAATAAGAACAAAACGATCAACATCATATAAACCGTTTCTGCCTTGCCCGAGAACATACTGACCAGTATTAAAGGAACAGAGCTTAAAATAAACATAAAAATACCAATCGATATTCTGCGATTATAAGCGGGTCTAATTTTGTTTAATTTGTCTTTAAACACACTATGAACACCAAAAGCTAATTCAAACGTTTCATCATCAATAACACTGGTCTCGCTTTCGTATTGGTTAGTTTTAATAAACAAGCTAACGCCAATGGCAACCATCACAAAAATACTGACGATACCTAAAGCAACGGCAATATCTCCTGTAATGTTCATGCGCTCAGTTTGCGCCATAGCCAAGAAGAAAAATAATGGGATCACTGAGCAAACACAAAAAAGAACCCCTTTATAAATTAATGCTGATATAGCCATTTTATTTTCAATGTACTGCGTAGCTTGTTCTAAACTAATTTGAATAGAATTAGGTTCTTTACTCGTTTCTCCTGCTTCAAAGGTTTCATGTTCATCTTTGAGTAAAAAGTCTGTTGAAACGTCAAAAATCTCAGCTAGCATCAAAATTTTATTTAAGTCAGGTATGCTATTGGCACTTTCCCATTTAGAGACAGACTGCCGAGATATATTCATTTTTTCTGCCAGCTCTTCTTGCGACCAACCGAGTTGTTTTCTTAATTTAATAATTTTTTCGGCTAAAATCATAATACGTTTTCCTTAATCGATAATTGAGCGTAAAGCATAGGAAATCAGTTAGTTGCAGACTATCAAGCTAGGTTGTTATTTTGTCAACCAGCAGTTGCATTTAGTCAAATTAAATTAAAATAACTATTATTTACGACATGAAAAGTCAGTTCTCACATTGAAATAACTTTGGAATAATAACACTCAAATAGTTATTCATTTCAATTTTTTATAATATAAACATAATATCAATCAGACATTAAAATAGGATAAAGAATGAAATTTCTTCACGCTATGGTACGTGTTCAAAATTTAGAACAATCATTAGATTTTTACATTAACAAACTAGGTTTAGTGGAAACTCGTCGCAAAGAAGTGCCACAAGGTAAGTTTACCTTAATTTATCTAGCGACCTCTGAGGGAGAGCCAGAAGTCGAGCTCACCTACAATTGGGACAATAGCGAACCTTACAATAATGGCAGAAATTTCGGCCATTTAGCCTTTGAAGTAGATAACATTTACACGCTTTGTGAGTCTTTACAAACCGCTGGCATTGTTATCAACCGCCCTCCTCGCTGTGGTCATATGGCATTTATCAATTCACCTGACGGCATTGCCATTGAATTATTACAAAAAGGTGAAGTTTTAGCGCCGCAAGAACCATGGTTAAGCATGGAAAATACAGGCACTTGGTAAGCGCTTGTATTAGTTATCCCTTGGTTAAGTAAGGGGTTAACTATGAAGCTAACTAAAAGGTTAAGCAAGAGGTAACTAAGGGGTGATGAGATTATTTTAGTAATGATAATAAATGGCTAAAATCATCACTCCACACCACTAATGTTGTCCCGCTTT
>DAINNQ010000342.1:0-3424 GCA_036735825.1 Alteromonadaceae bacterium
TTAATATACTGACGACACCCTGTGACTGTATTGAACTGATGTTTTAAGCTAGGGCATGCCCTAATACATGGCACACTTTTAAGCACGAGCAGTAAAGAGATGTTACTCTTTATTATCTCGTGCTTTTTTTTAAAAACAAAACAACCACTTCGAGTGATTTATGAATAACGATCAATTAATGACACAAAAACCGCAACTCAATTTCTGGCAAATCTGGAATATGTGTTTTGGCTTTATGGGTATTCAATTTGGTTTTGCTTTACAAAATTCAAATGTCAGTCGGATCTTTCAAACCTTAGGTGCTGACTACGGCAACATGGCTATTTTATGGGTTGCCGCGCCAATCACAGGTTTAATTGTTCAACCAATTATTGGTTATTTCAGTGACAATACTTGGAACCGATTAGGACGACGACGTCCTTATTTTCTTTATGGTGCAATAGCAGCCAGTTTATCGTTATTTATTATGCCCAATTCGCCGACTTTATGGGTAGCAGCAGGCATGCTGTGGATAATGGACGCAACCATTAATATTTCCATGGAGCCGTTTAGAGCGTTTGTCGGAGACATGCTTCCGAAAAAACAACGCGCTATGGGTTATGCCATGCAAAGCTTTTTTATCGGTGTCGGGTCAGTATTAGCGTCATCTTTACCTTGGATGATGACCAATTGGTTTGATATCAGTAACACGGCAGCTGAAGGTGCCATTCCCGATTCAGTGAAGTACGCTTTTTATGCTGGTGGTAGTTTCTTTTTTCTCTGTGTTTTATGGACGGTTTATTCAACCAAAGAATATTCTCCTGAGCAGCTTAAAGCGTTTGAGCAAGCGGAAGATAAAGACACCACACCACACTCGGTTATTCCTCGAAGCACACGCGCATATTTTAACGGAGGCTTGATCTGGTTAACGCTAGGCGTGATCGGCTCAACGGTAATAGCCCTTAATATTGAATCGCTTGATAAAAGCTTATTAATATTATCTGGTGGCTTTATCTTTTTCGGACTATGCCAGTTAATTGCCAGTGCTTTATCCGCTAAAAATAAAACATCCAACGGTTTTTCATTGGTAATGAACGACTTATTTGCCATGCCGCAAACAATGAAGCAATTAGCTGTTGTGCAGTTTTTTTCATGGTTTCCATTTTTTGCGATGTGGACTTATACCACCGCAGCGATAACGCAATTTCATTATGGTACCGCTGATGTGACCTCGAAAGCGTTTAATGAAGGAGCCGATTGGGTTGGCATTTTATTTTCAACTTACAATTTAACGTCTATTGTCGCGGCAATCTGTATTCCGTTAGTTGTTAAGCAATTTAACTTGCGCATAGCGCACATGATCAACTTATTTCTAGGTGGTTTAGGCTTTATTTCTTTTGTTTTTATAAAAGATCCCACGTATTTAGTGATTTCGATGATAGGTGTCGGGTTTGCTTGGGCATCGGTATTGTCCGTTCCTTATGCCATTTTAGCTAACTCACTGCCCGCTAAAAAAATGGGATTATTTATGGGGATTTTTAATTTCTTCATCGTGCTTCCTCAAATTTTAGCAGCTAGTATTTTAGGTTTTTTGATCACGAGATTTTTCGACAACCAACCTGTTTACGCTTTAGTGGTGGGAGGCTGTAGTATGATTTTAGCAGGACTATTAACCTTGCGAGTGCAAGAACCAATAGTTGAATAAGCGTGAGAGAAGCTAACGTTTAGTTTCAGTTTCGTTTTAGCTGAAAGAACATTTCAACAGATAAGTGATTTAAGTTTCTATCATTGAAAGCTTTACTACTTCAATGATAGAAATTTATCTTTAGGAAGATTTAATTGATTTGAGCTTTCTTAAGCTTTAGTCCCACATGATTTTCGAACCACCAAGGTGGTTGGCATAAGCTGTGTTTTAGCCTCTTCGCCGTTTATCAGCTCAAGCACTTTATCAACGAGTAACTCCCCTGCTAACACGGTATTTTGCCTTGCTGTGGTTAACGCAGGAAACGTAAAACTTGCCATTGGAATATCATCAAACCCGACCACAGCAACATCTTCAGGTACTTTAATATCATGCTCTTGCAAGGCTTTCATCGCACCTACTGCAATTAAATCACTGGCGGTGCAAATTGCGTCAAAAGGTTTTCCTAGTTCAATTAACTGTTTTGCTGCTTGATAACCGGACTCTTCCGTAGAAATCGCATCCACTTGTAATGCACTATCAACAGTTAACCCTGCTGATTCTAACGCAAAGCAATGCCCTTGATAACGGTCTCTAAATTCTGGCGAGCCAGAAGAAACACCACCTAAAAATGCAAAATGCTGATAACCATTTTTGATGACATGTTCTGTCAGCTGTTGCCCGCCATGAAAATTATCGCAACCAATAGAGACAACAGGTAATTCTTTAACATCAGCGCCCCAACGAACAAAATGCGTTTCTTGTTTGATCAATTGGATCAATTTTTTTTCATAGTCGTGGTAATCACCATAGCCCAATAAAATCAAACCATCAGCTTTACGCGTATCTTCATATTCGGCATGCCAATCATCATTCATTTGCTGAAATGATACTAATAAATCATAACCTTTGTTTGAGCAGGCTCGAGTAATGCTACCGAGCATAGACAAGAAAAAAGGATTAATTAATGATTCATCACTTGTGGGATCTTCAAACAATAATAATGCAATTGTCGTACTGTGTTGAGTACGCAAACTACTGGCATTTTTATCCACTTTATAATTAAGTTCTTTAGCAATTGCTTGTACACGCAAACGCGTTTCTTCATTCACTAATGGGCTATTACGCAAGGCACGCGACACTGTAGACTGAGAAACTCCCGCCCGATAAGCAATATCAAATGAGGTATTTTTTACTTTCACTGTGATTTCTTTACCGCTGATTTACGAATTATTGTCCTTTAATCATTTTCTTCAAGCTTTCTAAATAGCTAAAACAATAAATCGAAGTTAACTCATATGACTTTGATACTACCTTAGCGCTATCAGCAAGTATAGAAAAATAACCTCATCCATGCAGAGAGAGATTTTTCATAAATTTACCCTAAAAATGCATACGTATGCATGACATTTTCACGTTTTTACTTGCATGCATACGTATGTAGCACATTGCTCTGTGCGCAGACATCGGCATAATTTAGACAAGACTTAATTACTTTGATATTGGGATCTTGCAGCTTCCCATGCATCAGCTGCCGCACTTAAAACGAATGAATCATAAAAGCCAATGTGCTGGATTCAACAATCAAGAATTACTGGCTGCTCTATTTTGCTGAGCACCCCAAGGTTTGAAAAGAACATGAATAACAAAGTTACCGCTAACGCACAGACAAAAAAGAAAAGCGCTCAAACAAATTCAACGCCGTTTTTAGCGACAAGCCAAGCGCAATTGAGCACGCGTATTGCTCATTATTTATCTGTAGAG
>DAINNQ010000343.1:0-3422 GCA_036735825.1 Alteromonadaceae bacterium
AAATATAATTCGCCCGTTTTGAGCATCTATGGTTAAACCTTGCATGAAATCAAACAAAGCTTGAATTTATTCATCTATAATTATTGCAATTTAAATCAATTATCAAATTTCATGCAAAACAACATATTAGTTATAAATTGTGGCAGCTCTTCATTAAAGTTTTCATTAATTGCTCCTGCTGATGGTAGCGAAATATTTTCTGGCTTAGCAGAGTGTTTGTTGTCTGATTCAGCAGTAATTACCTTTAAAAACTCTCAAAATAAAACGTCTTTACCCTTAGCCGAGCCTTTTGATCATCAAATAGCGATCACCGCAGTGGTTGATTATTTAACGAATAATCAGCTCCTTGATACTATCTTCGCGGTTGGTCATCGCGTGGTTCATGGTGGTGAGAAATATAGCCAGCCGATTATTATCAGCGAGCAAGTAAAACAAAGTATTGAAGAACTTGCTAAATTAGCACCCTTGCATAACCCAGCTAATTTACAAGGAATAATCGCTGCTGAAAAAGTATTTGCACAACTTCCTCAAGTGGCAATTTTTGATACGGCTTTTCACCAAACCATGGAGAAAAAAGCCTTTATTTATGGTCTTCCCTATCACTTGTATCAAAAGGAAAGTATTCGTAAATACGGTTTTCATGGTACTAGCCATTTCTATGTCAGTCATGAAGCTGCGAAATTAGTGAATAAACCGATCAGCGAATGTCATTTTATCAGTGCACATTTAGGCAATGGCTGCAGTGTTACCGCGATTAAACAAGGAAAAAGTGTCGATACCAGTTTAGGATTCACGCCACTAGAAGGGGTGATGATGGGGACACGCAGCGGTGATATTGATGCTGGCATTATCTTTTATTTGGTCGAACAACTTGGCTACACCTTAGCGCAAGTAAACACGTTATTAAATAAACAAAGTGGTTTATTAGGCGTTTCTCAGCTCAGCAATGACTGTCGAGCTTTAGAAGAAGCGGCAGAAAACGGTGATAAACAAGCTCAACTTGCCCTTGAAATATTCTGTTATCGCATAGCAAAATCTATCGCTTCTTTTAGTGTTTGCTTCGAAACACTTGATGGCATTATTTTCACGGGCGGCATTGGCGAAAACTCTCAACGTGCGCGCGCGATGATCTTATCTCAACTTTCCCTGCTCAATTTTGCCGAAGATCCCGAACTCAATGCAGCAACTCGTTTTGGAAAAGCAGGTATTATTTCAACGCAAAATTCGCGAGCGTGTTGGGTGATCCCAACGAATGAAGAATGGGTTATTGCCAAACAAACTTATCAATTATTAAAACAGGAGCATTAATATGTCTCGTAAAATTATGCTCATCCCCGTGGGTTTTGGTGTTGGCTTAACCAGCGTTGCTCTTGGGCTTATCCATGCCTGCCAGCAAAAAGGTATCAACGTTGGCCATTTCAAGCCCATTAGCCAACCGTCACGCAATTCGTTACCCAATAAGAAACAAAGCAAACAACTAAATGAAAGTAACGGCTCAATTCCATTTAGCTATGTTGAAGAAAAAATGGGTGATGGTTTACATGATGTTGTATTAGAACAACTGGTTGCCAACTTTGATAAAGTTAATAAAAATCATGACATTATTATTATCGAAGGCTTAATACCCACCACCAGACAACCTTACGCAGGTCGAATAAACCGCGATGTTGCTCAAGCGCTTTCTGCCGAAATTATTTTAGTTGCTTCTCCAGACAGCGACAGTTTAGAAGAATTTGAAGACCGTTTAGAAGTAAGCGCAGAAACGTTTGGTGGCATTAAAAATAAAAAGCTTATTGGTTGTATCATCAATAAAATTAATGCCCCAGATAAAGACGAATTTGGTTTATTACCTCGAGAGCATGAATATAAAGAACCGCTCGAGCCGAACATTTGGCAGCAATTAGCTATTTTCAATAATCGCAATTTTGACTTGTTAGGGACTATTCCGTGGGAAATGGACTTAATTGCTCCGCGGGTAATTGATATTTGTAATTACCTTGATGCAACGGTTATTAACGCAGGTGATATTGAACATCGACGGATAAGAAGTATCAGCTTCTGCGCGCGCAGTGCCGAGAATTTGATGAGTCATTTACAGCCTAGTCGACTGATAGTTACCCCAGGTGATCGCACTGATATTATTCTGGCAACCTGCCTTTCTGCACTGAACGGCACTAAGTTAGCCGCTTTATTATTGACTAATGGTTATCAGCCCAATGAGCAAGTCATGCAATTATGTGATCAAGCATTGCAAGCGGGATTACCGGTGTTATCTGTTCCTTGGGATACGTGGCAAACTTCTCGTCATCTGATGAATTTTAATCCAGAAATTCCTGAAGATGACGAACAGCGTCAAGAACGAGTAAAACAATACGTGGCCGACAATTTATCGCAATCTTGGTTACATCATTTAACCGATAATGTTGCTGAGCTGGAAAAATTTTCTCCACCCGCATTTAGGCACAAACTTACAGAATTAGCGCGCCAAGCGAACAAATTAGTTATTTTACCTGAAGGAACTGATGTTCGTACCATTAAAGCTGCAGCGATTTGTGTTGAACGAAAAATTGCCCGTTGCCAGTTATTAGGTGATAAAGAGACAATTTTAACCATTGCCAAACAACAAGGTATTACCTTACCTGCTGAATTATTGATCACCGACCCTATCCATATCAGGGATAATTATGTGGCGCCATTAGTTGAATTAAGAAAGCATAAAGGCCTCACTGAGGTTGTTGCCAAACAAGAGCTTAAAGACAACGTTGTTTTGGCGACGATGATGTTACAAATGGGGCAAGTTGATGGGTTGGTATCAGGGGCAGTTAACACCACAGCGAATACTATTCGCCCTGCTCTACAGCTCATAAAAACAGCACCTAACAGCAATTTAGTTTCATCGATATTTTTTATGCTGCTACCTGATCAAGTTTTAGTTTATGGTGATTGTGCAATAAACCCAGAGCCCAATGCCGAACAATTGGCTGATATCGCTATTCAATCAGCTGATTCTGCTAAACGTTTTGGCATTGATCCCAAAGTTGCGATGATCAGTTACAGTACAGGTAACTCAGGCACAGGGGTTGATGTTGAAAAAGTTATCAACGCCACTAATTTAGTGAAAGAGCGACGCCCAGACATTATTATTGATGGTCCATTACAGTATGACGCAGCCATTATGGAAAACGTCGCGAAGAAAAAAGCACCAAATAGCCCAGTTGCCGGTCAAGCGACCGTTTTTATTTTTCCCGACTTAAATACCGGAAACACAACATACAAAGCAGTTCAACGTTCGGCTGATGTCGTCAGTATTGGCCCTATGTTGCAAGGGATGAATAAACCTGTAAATGATCTCTCAAGAGGCGCGCTAGTTGATGATATTGTTTACACCATAGCGTTAACGGCGATACAGGCAAATATTTAAC
>DAINNQ010000344.1:0-3402 GCA_036735825.1 Alteromonadaceae bacterium
GCTTTAATCTAATTCCTGATCTGAATTTATATGACAATGTTGACGTGCCTTTGCGCTATCGTGGTTTTAATACCAAAGAACGAAAACAGCGTATTGAATCAAATTTGGAGCGAGTAGGACTGGCCTCTCGCATGAAACATTTACCAAGCCAACTCTCTGGTGGGCAGCAACAACGTGTCGCAATTGCTCGTGCACTTGCTACTGACCCACGTTTTTTACTCGCTGATGAGCCTACGGGCAACCTAGATTCAGCAATGGCTCTAGGCGTGATGAGCTTGTTAGAGGAAATTAACCAACAAGGCACAACCATTATTATGGTGACCCATGATCCAGAACTTGCCCAGCGCGCCAGCCGAACTATTCAAGTAAAAGATGGACGAGTGAGCGAATTAGAAATTGTTCGAAATCAAGCGATTGCTTAGTAAGCTTTGCTGAACAAATAGTGAGTCATTATTTAAGAAAAAGGGCTAAAAATGTTTAATTATTATATCAAAATTGCTTGGATCAGTATCATTCGCCACTGGGGATTAAGCTTGCTTATGGTATGTGCTATTGGCCTAGGTATTGGCGCTACCATGACCACCGTCACGGTAAATTATTTAATGTCAGCTAACCCTATTCCTCATAAAAGCGAGCAACTTTATTATGTTCAACTAGACAGTTGGGATGTCAATGACCCATTTGATGAAGGGCAAAATCCGCCCACACAAATGACTTATACGGATGCCACAAACTTACTTAAAGCCAAAAAAGCGTTTCGTCAAAATGTGTCATCACAAGCTTACGGCGTTATTGAAGCTGAAAATCCAGATATGCTGCCATTATTTGTCTACGGAAGAGCCAATTCTGCAGATTTTTTCTCCATGTTTGACGCACCGTTTTTATACGGAAGTGGCTGGGATGAGTCAGCCGACTTAGCAAAAGAGCAAATGGTGGTCTTAAGCAAAGCAACAAATGAGAAAATTTTCGGTGGCGAAAACTCGCTCGGTAAAACCGTGCGCTTAGATGGTAACGTTTTTAAAGTCGTCGGCGTATTAAACCAATGGCAACCTAAACCAAGATTTTATGATGTCAGTACTGGCGCTTTTAACGAAACGGGAGATTTTTTCGTGCCATTTAGTTTAGTGGCAGAAGAAAAAATACGTCGTTCAGGTAATACCAATTGCTGGAAACCTTCAGGTGATGGCTTTCAAGCTTTTTTAAATTCTGAATGTATTTGGACCTCATTTTGGGTGGAATTAAAAAGCGAACAAGACAAACAAGCATATCAAGCCTTTTTAAATGCTTACACTGAAGAGCAAAAAAACTATGGTCGATTCCAGCGCCCATCAGACAATCGTTTAAGTACAGTCACCGAGTGGTTAGAAAATCAAGAAGTTGTCGCTGATGATGCAAAAATGATGATGGCAATGTCATTTATGTTTTTAGTGGTGTGTTTATTAAATACTGTCGGTTTACTACTTGCTAAATTTTTAGGTAAAGCCCCTGAAATAGGTTTAAGACAAGCGCTTGGCGCGAGTAAAGCCACACTCTTTAGTCAATATATGATTGAATCAGCTTGCATAGGCCTAGCAGGCGGTTTACTCGGATTAGTACTCGCCTATGTAGGCTTAAAAGGAATTGAAAGCTTGTATGGTGATTATATGCAAGGCTTAGCAACATTAGACTCAAATATGATGCTACTTTCACTCCTACTTTCACTCATTTCAACGCTCATTGCTGGAATTTATCCCACTTGGCGAGCTTGTAAAGTGCAACCTGCCCATCAATTAAAATGCCAATAACGTTGAGGATATGACTATGTTAGAAATAGGATTAATAGTGCGCGCGTTATTGCGCAACAAGATCGGTGCTTTGTTAATCGCATTGCAAATAGCATTAACGTTGGCAATCATGGTGAACGCTATTTTTATGATCCAAGATCGCAACCAGCAAATGAATCGTGCAAGCGGACTTGATGAAAGCAATACGTTTTATTTAACCAATACCGTTTTTGGTAATGATTATAATTTAAAAGCGCACATGCAAACGGATTTACATGCTATTCGCAATACACCAGGTGTTGTTAACGCAATACAAATCAATGCGATACCGCTTAGCGGTGGAGGTTGGTCAATGTCACTTCAACATGAACCTGGAGATGACAAAGACACGGTCGGCAGCGCCGTTTACATGGTTGATGAACACGGTATAGACACTATGGGCTTAACGCTAATTGCTGGCCAAAATTTTAGTGCTCAAGATGTTCAATGGCGCGCTAAAGGGCAAACCACTTGGCCTGCAAAAACAATCATCACCAAAGCTTTTGCCAAGCAGTTGTATCCTGATGATTGGCAACTCGCCATAGGTAAAACGTTTTATATTTCACAAACACAACCGATGCAAATTATTGGCGTTATCGATAAATTACAAGCACCTTGGAATGGTTGGGATGGCGTAGAGCGAAGTATGTTAGTGCCTTTTCAAATGGAAACACAAAGCACTTATTACTTTATTCGCACAGAAGCAGGACGTCGTGACGAGTTAATGCCGACCATTGAAAAACTACTTGCCGAGAGTGATAAACAACGCATCATTCGTCGAGTTACAACCGTTGAAGAAACACGAGCAAGAAGTTATCGCCAACATAATGCGACCAATAAAATATTAACAACGGTGATCATTACGTTAACCGTGATTACTGGTTTTGGTATTGTTGGTTTAGCTATTTTTAGTATCAACCGTCGAACCAAGCAAATTGGCACAAGGCGCGCGCTAGGCGCAACTCAATGGCAAGTTATGCGCTATTTTATGGTAGAAAACTTTCTTATCTCCACCGTCGGTATCTTTATTGGTGTGATTGGTGCTATCGGCTTAAATATGTGGTTAGTTAACACCTTTAATTTATCGCCAATTGGCGTTGAGTTAATCATTTTTGGTGTACTGACGCTATTTATCGTTGGCCAACTTGCGGTGTTGTATCCTGCCAGACGTGCGTCACTCATTGCGCCAGCAACCGCTACTCGAACGGTTTAAATATTCAACTCTGTCAACTTGTTCAAATAAGTGAGATTAAAAACACTCGCCTAAAAATCTAATCGCCAAAGAGCACATCAACTCTTTGGCGATTTTAGTTAGTAAACTTATCAATTAATTCTGCACACTGAAATCTTCATGCTATGATAATTTTACGCTTGAGATCTAAAATCCGAGAATTAGCAATCAGCAGCTACTCTGATAATAAATACGAATTAAACCAAATAAATTAAGCCCTATATATTAAAAAAATAATGACAAAATAAGCGAACAATCACATGATCAAATCTAAAGTATTACTCTGCGCCCTACCTCTTTTGTTGTCTTCATCAAGCTTGTTAGCACAAACGACCTTAATCAAGAATATTAATGGTTATACTATTGACG
>DAINNQ010000345.1:0-3395 GCA_036735825.1 Alteromonadaceae bacterium
CAGACCAAATCGACACAAACATTCAATTTGTTAAAGAGCGTGAACAAATTCGCCCTGCAACATTAATAGAAAAAGCAGGTGGAAATTTGTTAATCGAAACAAAAATCATCAATTCATCTGCAACTGACGCCATAAATACAAGTCGGTCAACTGAAGAAATTAGTGTTTCAGTTTAACAAGTACACATATGCGATAAATTAGAAATTAATGAGAAAAATTATGACATCACAAACTAACTGGCAAACGCTTTGTTCAAAAGAAGATTTAGTCAAAAACTCTGGCGTTTGTGCCTTACTCAGTAATGGCGAGCAAATTGCGATATTTCAAACAAGTGATGACCAAGCAAGTGTGATCAGTAATTGGGACCCAGCTGGACACGCTAATGTGTTATATCGTGGTTTGATTGGCGACGATAATGGCGAAATTTATGTTGCCTCGCCTTTGTACAAAGAACGCTATTCTTTGCAAACAGGTAAATGTTTAGATAACGACGACTTAGCCGTGACCAGTTACCAAACACGCATCGAAAACAATCAAGTACAAATCTTACTTTAAGTTTAGGTTAAAGATCAGGTTCAGGTTCAGGTTCAGGTTTGCAGATTATCTTTATCTTCAAATAAACCAATCATCGTCATTGCGAAAGTGGGCTCATGCCCACTTTTTGTTTTTTATCCCTTGTTAAACATGCTAGTATTGCCAGCTAAAAAATTATCTGCACCTACCATTTACAAGGTTTCTCATGAAAATTATCTCTTTTAATATCAATGGGCTAAGAGCTCGTCTTCATCAGTTACAAGCTATTATTGATAAACACCAACCCGATATTATTGGCCTACAAGAAATCAAAGTGCATGATGAAGCTTTTCCGTTAGCTGATGTTGAAGCTATGGGTTACCACGTGTATTTTCATGGTCAAAAAGCGCATTATGGTGTGGCAATGTTGTGTAAAAAGCCTGCGGAGATTATCACTAAAGGTTTTCCAACTGACACTGAAGAGTCGCAAAAACGCATGATCATGGTGCAAACCACCAATGATGCAGGTGAAAAAATCACTGTGCTAAATGGTTACTTCCCTCAAGGTGATAATATCGCCCATGAAACAAAATACCCGTATAAACGCCAATTTTATAAAGATTTAATGAGCTATCTCAATGAACATCACACTCCTGATGAAAACGTGGTTGTGATGGGTGATATCAATATTTCTCCAATCGATTTAGATATCGGTATTGGTGAAGTGAACCGTAAGCGTTGGTTAAAAACAGGTAAATGTAGTTTTCAACCTGAAGAGCGTCAATGGTTAGCCACTTTAATGGATTGGGGATTTAAAGACACATTTAGAGAATTACATCCTGAACGTGAAGAGCGTTATTCGTGGTTTGATTATCGTTCACGCGGCTTTGATGATAATCGTGGTCTGCGCATTGATGTGATATTAGCGACAAATGAATTGGCTAATACTTGTATTGAAGCTGACGTTGATTATGAATTACGTGCTATTGAAAAGCCTTCTGATCACGCGCCCATTTGGTCTACTTTCAAATAAAAGGCTAATTATATGACGACTGATCATATGACGACTGATTTTAATTTCAGCTTTTTTATCACCACGAATAGAGTCAACGTGCCTTTATGAACCACATCGCACAATATAATTGCCCTATATGTCAGCAGGCATTGATGTTAGAAAACAATCGCTTTTTATGCTCAAACAACCATAGTTTTGATCGGGCTAAAGAAGGTTACGTTAATTTATTACCTGTGCAATTTAAGCATTCTAAAGAACCTGGTGATAACAAAGCCATGGTAAATGCGCGGCGCGAATTTTTAGAGCAAGGTTATTACCAACCATTGATCAATCGCCTCACAACAATTTACCAATCATTAGCCGAGCCTTCCGCAAATGTTTTAGACGCAGGTTGTGGCGAGGGTTATTACACCCATCAACATAAAACCCCACTAAATACGGTTTATGGTATTGATATAGCCAAAGAAGCTGTGAAAAAAGCGGCAAAAAAATATCCTGAAAGTCATTTTAGTGTGGGAACGTTGTCGCACTTACCTTTTAGTGAGCATTTTTTTGATTGGATAATTTCTATTTATGCGCCTATTTTAGAACAAGAATTTACTCGGGTATTAAAAGCAGGTGGTTTTTTAGTCACCGTAACCCCCGCTAAACGTCATTTAGCAGAGCTAAAACAGCAAATCTATCAACAGGCTAATGAGCACGATGAAGAACGTAACCCGATTGCTGAATTAACTTTAATGAGCCAAGAAAATTTATCCTATGCTATGCAATTAAAAACAGGAAAAGACCTGCTTAACCTTTTATCAATGACCCCTTTTGCTTTTAAAGCTAGCGAAGAAGTTAAACAACAATTAGCACAAATGAATGACTTTACCTGCCAAGCCGATTTTTTGATCCGTGTCTATCAAAAGCAATAACGAAATGGTTTAAGACCAAAGCTCAAAGATCTAGCCAAAAAACACTTACATTAAAAAATACCAGCTATACTGATGATAAATTTCTAAACAATTCAACAGTAAAGGAAGAACTATGACCTCTCCACATCGTGCATCCGACACCCCATATAGTGTTAAAGTCGAAGAAGGAAAGAAGTACTTTTGGTGTTCTTGCGGCCATAGCGCCAAACAACCTTTTTGTGATGGTTCACATAGCGGTACTCCCTTCACACCAATAAGATATGAAGCAACCGAATCTAAAAACGTGTTTTTCTGTGGCTGTAAAGTATCTAAATCACAACCTTTGTGTGATGGTAGCCATAACAAAAGTTAATGTTTTGCTATAAACATCAGAGCTATAAACATCAGAGCTATAAAATACCATTTGAAGACGTCAATGATGGTTAAAGTCAATTACTACTCACGAGTATCAGCACTCGTGAGTATCAATAATCTCTAGATAAATATAATGGGCGGTTGTGAACGATTAAGAACGGTTTTGGACGTTTGAATAACTGACATTTAATAACTGTGCAAGATCAAAATAACGAGGTTTATGCACAGACAACTTAATATTTCCACCATTTTGATTGATTTTTGCAACCCCTTCTTTATACCAAATCGCTAATGCTGGCGGTAAAAACTTATCGGCTTTCACACCAAGCATGACTAACGCTTGCAAAGGAATACTTAAAATAAAAATGGTGTAAACAAGTGACTGAGGCAACAATTGAATGCCACCTAGGTAGAGCTGCATGATAAAAACAAATAAAGCTATGCCTGGCAAATATTTGCACGCAATTCGACTTACCTGAATAGAACGGTACTCTGAAAAATAATTTGCTAGCTCGACCTTCTCTGGCCACAACTGCAAATATTCACGACCTAATTTAATAATTTCTACAACATTCATAGGCGTCACACTATAACAA
>DAINNQ010000346.1:0-3370 GCA_036735825.1 Alteromonadaceae bacterium
CAATATCAGTTAAAAGTTATTGCCAAGGATAAAACTCCTTTTCATAAGCTCTCAACCTTTTTAATTCGACATGCCCTGAAAGTGTGTGGTCAATATGGCTATAAACTGGAAATATTATCGGGCGTTGAAGGTATTGATGATCGCCGTGTGAGCCCAAATTATATTCAGCCTTCATTGAAAGCGACGCTTGAATGCCCTGTAGCGGAATAACGATTGATAGTTCACTCATTAATCATCGAGGAAAAGTGAACTGAAAAAGTTTCATTTTTATATGAGAATTAAAAAGGGTTAGCTATTTTTCGAGGAATGAAGATCTAACTTCACTCGTGAAAAACAGCTAACCCTTTTAGTATTTTTAGTATTCATTCTACTTTCACGTTAAAAGTAGAATGAAAATCAACCTATACCACTTGAACAGGTACTGCTTGAGCAACGTACTTAGTGCTCATCGCTTCAGTAGGTGGTGTAAACTTAGTTAAATCAATACCTTCTACTGCACTCTTGTATTCTTCTAACGTTGGAAAACGTCCTAATACGGTTGAAAGTACAACTAATGGTGTTGAACCCAGTAAAGACTCACCTTTTTTCTCGGCTGTATCAGCTACAACACGTCCTTGGAATAAACGAGTTGAAGTAGCGATCACTGTATCACCAGGTTCAGCTTTTTCTTGGTTACCCATACATAAGTTACAGCCAGGGCGTTCTAAGTACATGATGTTTTCGTACTTAGTACGTGCAGCATCTTTCGGATTTGCATCATCAAATTCAAAGCCTGAGTACTTAGTTAGAATATCCCAATCACCTTCTGCTTTTAATTCATCAACAATATTGTAAGTTGGTGGAGCGACAACAAGTGGTGCTTTAAACGTTACACTGCCGTTTTGTTTTTCGATGTTACGTAACATTTGAGCAATAATTTGCATATCGCCTTTATGCACCATACAAGAACCGACAAAACCTAAATCTACTGGTTTACCGTCGTAATATGACACTGGACGAATGACATCGTGAGTATAACGCTTAGAGACATCTTCGTTGTTCACATCAGGGTCAGCGATCATAGGTTGATCGATAACATCTAAGTCAATTAACACTTCAGCATAGTATTTTGCATTATCATCAGGTGCTAGCGCTGGTTGCTCACCAGATTTAATACCAGCGATACGCTCGTCAGCAAGTTTAATGAGACCAGCTAACATGCCCGCTTCGTTTTCCATACCCTTGTTGATCATGATTTGGATACGGCTCTTAGCCAATTCAATTGACTGAATAAGGGTTTCATCGTTTGAAATACAGATTGACGCTTTCGCTTTCATTTCTGCAGACCAATCCGTGAAAGTAAACGCTTGGTCAGCTAATAAAGTACCAATATGTACTTCAATGATTCGACCTTGGAAAACGTTTTCACCGTCAAATTGCTTAAGCATTTGCGCTTGCGTTGCATGAACAACGTCACGAAAATCCATGTGAGCCTTCATGTTACCTTTAAAGGTTACTTTAACAGACTCAGGAATTGGCATAGCTGATTCACCTGTTGCAAGGGCAATAGCAACCGTACCTGAGTCAGCACCAAAAGCGACACCTTTAGACATACGAGTATGTGAGTCACCACCGATGATGATAGCGCGATCATCAATGGTAATGTCATTTAATACTTTATGAATAACGTCAGTCATTGAGTGGTAAACGCCTTTCGGATCACGTGCAGTGATCAGACCGAACTTGTTCATGAATGCCATTAACTTAGGCGTGTTCGCTTTCGCTTTGCTATCCCAAACAGACGCTGTATGACAACCTGATTGGAAAGCGCCATCCACAAGAGGAGAAATAGTAGAAGCAGCCATCGCTTCTAATTCTTGACAAGTCATTGGGCCTGTCGTGTCTTGAGAGCCGACAATATTCACTTTAACACGTACGTTTGAGCCAGCATGAAGTGAAGTTTTAGAAGCAACACCCACCGCATTACGGTTAAATATTTTCTCAACGGCTGTTAAGCCTTGGCCTTCATGTGAAATTTCTTTAGACGGTGCGTAAACAACAGGAGCTTCAATACCTAAGGCTTGTGCTGCGAACGTTTGTAATTTTTTACCGAAAGTAACAGCGTAAGAACCGCCAGCTTTCATAAACTCAACTTTTTGTGGAGTAAATGCTGAAGATACGTCAACTAACTCTTTGTCGCCGTTATATAATTTCTTCGCTTTCGTATCGATTGTTAACACGGTACCTGTTGCGACAGAATAGGCTTCTTCTAATACTGGGTCGCCGTTTTCGTCAGTAACTGTGTTACCGTTAGCATCAACTTTCTTAACCCAGTTTTTAAGATCAAGACCAATACCACCGGTTACATCAACTGTTGTTAAAAAGATTGGCGCGATACCGTTAGTACCGGCAACTACTGGTGCAATGTTAATAAATGGTACGTAAGGACTTGCTTGCTTACCAGCCCAAAGAGCCACGTTGTTAACACCCGACATACGTGATGAACCTACACCCATAGTGCCTTTTTCAGCAATCAGCATAACTTTTGCATTTGGGTGTTTGGCTTGTAATGCTTGGATCTCTTGTTGAGCTTCTTCAGAAATCATACATTTGCCGTGTAATTCACGGTCAGCACGAGAGTGCGCTTGGTGACCTGGTGATAATAAATCAGTTGAAATATCACCTTCGCCAGCAATGTAAGTCACTACGTCAATTTTTTCTTCGATATCAGGTAATTTTGTGAAAAACTCAGCATTTGCGTAGCTTTCTAAAATCTCTTTAGAGATTGGGCAACCTTTATTGAACGCTGATTTTAAGCGTTCTGTATCTGCGTCATACAAAAATACTTGTGTTTTAAGTACTTCAGCAGCTTGTTTAGCAACGTCAATATCTTTTCCATCAAGTACAAGGTCAAGAAGCGCTTCAATAGAAGGACCACCTTTCATGTGTGATAATAATTCAAAAGCAAAAGTTGGCGTGATTTCAGCAACAGTTTCTTCACCAAGAATGATTTCTTTTAAAAATTTTGCTTTAACACCTGCAGCGCTAGTAGTACCAGGCAAAGTGTTATAAATGAAAAAGTTAAGTGAATCCTTACGGTGTGCATTATCTTGATCTTTAATTTGTGTAATGATTTCTGATAATAAATCTGCACTATCAATTGGCTTAGGTGCTAACCCTAGATCATTTTTTCGACTTTCTATTTCCGCTATATATTCTAAATACAAGCTCATGTGGGACTCCCTATAACGACTAAATGCAAAATGCTAATAGAATAATATTAGCAGGATGAAAATTTTGCGCGTATTTTACCTGATTAATAACTTGGCCTCCTAATCATTTGCTTAAATAAGCACTATTCATGAAATTTATAAAGCATAGAAGCTGTGGT
>DAINNQ010000347.1:0-3354 GCA_036735825.1 Alteromonadaceae bacterium
TAATTGCTACGAATTCAACATCTATCTGTTGTTTTGAGAATGTGTTCATTTGATGAAGAAAAGCATATCTAAGGAATGTTGAAATAAAACGCATAAAATGTGTAAATAATAAGGAACTCATGTCATGCACATTACGGCTAACACTGGTATAATCCGCGAAATTTTGAGAATACTAATTAGGTGATGTTGTGAGTGTTGATTCGATAGGGTTATCGCCAGAGCTATTAAGAGCTGTAAAAGCATGTGGTTATAAGAACTTAACGCCGATTCAACAGCGTGCTATTCCATTGATCCGCTCAGGCGTTGATGTATTAGCCAGTGCACAAACGGGTACAGGTAAAACGGCGGCGTTTACTTTACCGATTCTTGATACCTTAGCTAAAGCCCCTTTAACGGGTAATGTTCAAGCGTTAATATTAACGCCCACTCGAGAATTAGCTGCTCAAGTTGCCGATAATATTACCACTTACAGTGAGTTTTTACCGCTCAAAACAGGTGTGCTTTACGGCGGAGTAAACATGCCTGGGCAAACAAAGATGTTAAAGCAAGGCGTTGATGTGTTAGTGGCAACTCCAGGTCGATTGCTTGAGCATGTTGTTTTGCGTCATGTTGATTTATCTCAAATAAAGTTTTTAGTACTCGATGAAGCTGACCGTATGTTAGACATGGGCTTTTTATCGGATATTGAACGTGTTTTAGCGGTTATTAAAAATAAACACCAAAAGTTGATGTTCTCCGCAACTTTTTCTAACAAAGTGAAAAGTTTAGCGAAAAGCATATTAACTACGCCAAAAACAATCGAAGTAGCGAAACAAAACACCACGTCAGGTAAAGTAAAGCAATCTGTTTATTGGGTAAGTGAAGAACGTAAACGTGAATTGCTATCTGAACTCATTGGTATCAATAACTGGCGGCAAGTGCTTGTTTTTGCAGGTACACGCGAAAGTGCCAATATATTAGCCAAAGAGCTTAAATTAGACGGCATTAAAGCGGCATTGTGTCATGGCGAAAAATCTCAAGGTGCACGAAATAAAGCGCTAGAGCAATTTATTGAAGGCTCTGTGCGAGTGTTAGTTGCGACAGACGTTGCCGCACGAGGTTTAGATATTGAAGATTTACCTTATGTTGTCAATTTTCATCTTCCGTTTTTGGCTGAAGATTATGTGCATCGAATTGGCCGAACAGGACGCGCAGGAAAATCAGGTACAGCGATTTCTTTGGTGAGCCCAAAAGATGAAAAGTTTTTGGGGAATATTGAAAAACTGATAGGTAGAAAGTTCGAACGTATTATTGTGCCTGGGTATGAGCTCGAAAGCCGTTCACCCATTCACTATAACCAAGCAACTGAAAGCAAAACTACGCAAGCGAGCAGCGAAAAGAAAAACCGCTATCAAGCAACGCGCGATAAAAACATTGCGGTCGAGAAAAAGCAAACGGCTAAATCTCTAGAAAAATCAGCAAAAGGTAAAGCGAAAAAAGGCTTGAAAGTTAAAAGTAAGATTAAGAAAAACAAGCGTAAATAATGGTTTATCAACACCACTATCATTATCAAGAAATAGAAACACCGTTTAAATATCGTCATTGCTGTTGGTTTTGTGGTGAACCAACAGCTGACACCTATGCTTTTCCACAGTGTGACAATATCGTTATCGATTGTTGTCATCCGCCCTTAAGGTTGCCTTGTTGCCAAGAATGTTTGAAGAGCGCAGCAAAAAGTAAGCAACAATCTATTTGGTCTGTTCAGGCTGAAGTGAAAAAGTATTTAATAGACACTTATCAAAAAGATTTAGCGATCGGAATAAACTGGACCAAAGAAGAGCTAGAAAATAGCGAATTTGATCAAGGAAATTTCGCAGGTTTTCAACGTAGTGCTTGGATGATGTATGAAATAGCCAAAACTCGGGTCAACTTTAACAGTTGGCCATTAGTTGTTGGCGGGATCAATATTGAAGAATGGAATTATCAATCGGCAGAAAGCTTCATATTTGACGGAGTCAGTTATCCATCTATTCATGTTGCTATTGAACATTATGCGAAAACCTTTGATTTACATCGTGAGTATTTTCAAAGTGTGCTATTAAAATTAGGAAATAATAATTTTGCTCAAGCGGTAAGATTTTGCCGTTTACTTGTGGGCTCAACGCCGCAAGAGCGCAGCAATGCGTTAAAGTTTTTGTGATTGTAAGTTGTGATACGAGATCACTAGAAAACCATCAACTTCATTCAATTTAGTCAATTAAATAGCGGATGTTGATGGTTTAATAAAAAACTTAGCTTCTTTTAAACCAAGTTTAACTTTCGAGAAGCGCCTTGTTTTTTTCTTCGATATAACATCGCATCAGCTCGTTCAAAAAAGCTGTGTTCATTATCCGCTCTATTCATAAAAGTTAAACCTAATGAACAACTTACATTATATTTAGTGAGCAATGGATCGGCTTGAATGGCTAACGAGATCCTCTCTTCAATAATTTCTAATGACTTTTCACAAGCATCTTCAACTAAAATGACAAACTCATCGCCACCAAAGCGGAATAAACTGTCAGAATCGCGCACGCTTAACCGTAATGCCTGAGCAAATAAAACTAAAATTTCATCGCCGATTTGATGACCATGTGTGTCATTTATCACTTTAAATTTATTTAAGTCACACACTATCATACCAACTTTTGAATGTTGCCTGTTGGCATGATGCATTGCGCGTTTCAATTGTTGATCAAAATATCTACGATTACCTAACCCAGTTAAGCCGTCCTGCATAGCTAGTGTCATGGCTTGTTGATATTTAATGGCATTGTTAATTGGATGAATTAGTAGCTGATGTAACGCCTTAAGTATTTTGTTGTTACTAATGCTTATGGGGGAATTGATTGCATAGGTGAGCGTGCCAATATATTTTTGGTTAATCTTTAAATCGTATCGACGTTCTTTTCGGCCAGCTTTACTGCCTCTAACCGCCGCACTAATATCACCTTGTTTAAAGTATAAACCTGAAAAATCAACATGTTTTGATGCTTCCATTGCAAAAATGTTAAGTAAAACGTTTAGTTCTAAACTGGTTTGTAATTGCTCAGACAAAGCTAACTTTCGATAGTTATCTTCATGGTCACGAGTATCAAATAGCTTAAATGTATTGAAATCTATTGTGGTATTTTCAACTAAATTTAACGTTTGCATATAATCACCTTTTAGCACAGGACATGCTCTGTAAAGCAATAAATATGCCTTTGTAGTAATTGCTATATATTTTATAACGTTAGAATAATAATCGTCCTAGAACATCCGTTAGATAAGGGAGAAATCAGGAATTGTCGAATTTTTGGCGGCAAACTTTTTCCTTTAATGTTTCCTCTGATC
>DAINNQ010000348.1:0-3346 GCA_036735825.1 Alteromonadaceae bacterium
TTATAATTATTGACTAAATTTACTATAGACTAGATTTAGCTAGAACGTTGATTTTCTCTAACAGGTAGACATGTGAGAGCTCAGGCTTTATGCTGATGAAAATCAAACTGGTACGAACAGTGAAATTTACTCTGATAATGCGCTTTTTACTGACTACTTGTTTAAATAAATTTTAGGTGATTTATGACATACGCAGCAATAACAGGTTGGGGAAAGTGTCTTCCTCCTGCCATTTTAACGAATGATGACTTAGCAACGTTTTTAGAAACGAATGATGAATGGATCACCTCAAGAACGGGCATGAAAGAAAGGCGAATATCTCATGTGAATGTAAGCGATCTTGCCTATGTAGCTTGTGAAAGAGCATTAGCGGCAGCAGGGAAAACAGCCAATGATGTTGAACTTATCGTCTTTGGAAGTACTACTTTTGACGAGCTTTGTCCAAATGCCGCCTCACGCGTTCAGCAATTATTAGGGGCTGCAAATGCTGCATGTATGGATGTTAATACCGCATGCACTAGTGGTATGTATAGCTTAACTACTGCCACGGCGATGATAAAAAGCGGGGTAGTAAAATCAGCATTAGTTATCGGTGCCGAAGTCATCTCTCCAATAATGGATTGGAGCAATCGAGACGTCGCCGTGCTATTTGGTGATGGCGCAGCAGCGCTTTATTTAGAAGCGAGCGATCAAAAACAAGGCGTACTAACGGAGTCTTTAGGTTGCTTCGGTGATTCTAGAGACATATTAGCTGTGCAAGGCTGGGGAATGAAATATGCCAATCAGTCAAGAATGTTAGGGCAATCTACTTGGGCATTTTTGGGGCAAGAAATTTTTAAAAAAGCTGTTGCAGGCATGGCGCAAGGTTGTGAAAAAACGTTAGAGAAATTGAATATTACCGCAGAAGATATCAATCTTGTGGTACCTCATCAGGCAAATTTAAGAATTATCGACTCACTAGCGAAAAAGCTTCAGTTAGCGCCAGAGAAAGTTTTTATTAATATTCATAAATATGGAAATATGTCTGCAGCCACTGCTTTAGTCGCTTTTGTTGAAGCCATTGAAGCCGGTGATGTTATGCCAAATAGTCATGTATTAATTCCTGCTTTTGGGGGCGGACTTACTTGGAGTGCTCATATCATAAAGTTTGGTTCGAGAACGTCGCCATTAAGCTTAACTGATGTTGAATTACCCGAATGTTCACAAACAGGATTAGAGTTAGTACAAGATATTATCTCGAGAAAATAAATACTTAAACATGATTTATCATGCTTGAGTTGAACATTTTTTATTATTAATTAAAGAGGCTAATGTTAGCCTCTTTTTTGATCAGTAATTAGCGGCAGTATTCAACTCTGTCGGGTTAACGATTAATATTTTATAACCGTTTGACTGAGTGTCTCCCCAGGTAGAACTTCGTTTCATTTCAAACGTTTTTTTCACATTCACTAAGCGATCTTTAACAAGCGTGTAAAAGTTTTGGCTTGATTGAGTTAAGTCCATGCTGAAAAATATATAGGCACTGCCATTACCTTCAAAGAAAATGCTACTTTCAATGGGAACTCCTTGGTCATCTATTTTTATGTGTAATTTACCACTGAAGTCGTCAACATATTCATGTACTTCTTTGTTTTCAATAATCGCTTCTAAAGGTAAATCGAAATTTAATTGTCTGATTTTTTGTGAATCATGCTCGATAGATTCTTCATTTAAAAACTGCGCTTTATTGATAAATCGAAGTAAATTGGGCGCGGCTGATAACATGTTACGCATTTCATCAACACCCACACCATCTAATGCATTTAAAGTGGGCGTTTGTGCTTCTTCATTTTGTTCTTTTTCAGAAGACTCTACATCTAATTTAGTTAATGTCTCTTGATCATAACTAAGATTAAAGCCGTGACTAGATTCGCTTAAAGATACTTGAATAAGACCACTTTTTGTTTTCTGTTTTTTCTTTTTACCTCTTTTTTCTGTGTAATAGGATTCAACCAAAGCGGATAAAGGAGCCTCACCTGTTAAATTTTTCAGTGCCTCTTTTAGATCTGATAAACCATCTGCCTGTGTGAATGAGCTATAACTTAACACAGCAGAAATTACTGTGGCTCTGAGCATGGTTTTAGTTATCATTTTTCTTCCTCTAATTCAGCGTAAAATTAACAAATTGAATTTTCTCGTTAAACATGAAAAATATCAATTAACTTATCGTTAACAAATATTACCAGTGTGCTTTGAGTCTGTATTTTAAGGTAAGTTCATAATATTAATTAACTTATGAAAATCGAAAAAAGAAAATCGGCTATTTGACCTTTTTTGAATTTTACTGTTATTGTTAGCAAATAATAACGATAAAACGAGTTAAGGATAGTGAATGTCGCAAGAAGTCAATGATATAACACAAGATGATATAAAGGCAGCTTATTTAACGGCAGAACATTTAAAGTTAGCCGTATCTTTACTTTACCAAGCATATCATGACGATCCTGTCTTTTTAGAAATCTTTAATGGCAATAAAAGTGACTATGAGCAACGATTACGTGCTGCTATTAGAGAAGAGCTGAATGCTTTTTGGCAAGCTCAACAGCCAATGGTTGGTTTATATTTAGGTGAAACCATGGTCGGGGTTGCTTGTTTAAATAGCCGACAAGGTGGTGTTGCCGCGGATAGATTTTGGCATTGGCGCTTAAAAATGATGTTAGGTGCTGGCTACTTTAGTACTAAACAAATGATCGAGAAAGAAGAAACTGTTTTATCTTCCGTGCCAATGGAAAAATTTCATGTGTTATCTTTTATTGCGATTCATCCATTACATCAACATCATGGTTTTGGCCATTATTTAATGGCGGCAGTGAATACACTACTTGATGAATACCCAGAAAGTGAAGGTGTGGCTGTTTATGCAACTACCGAAAAATATAAAAACTTTTTTAAAGATGTTGATTATCAATTTATTAAAGAAGTAGAAGTTGGCAATGTTTCAGGCTCTTTAATGGTTCATTACCGACAAGCTTAAATTACTTGGTACCACAGCATGGCATAAGCTAAATAAATAAATAGTGATATTTTTATTTAGCTTATCTTTCCTTGCTTTTCCTTTCCATTAATTAAAATTTACTCTAGCAATCCATTGTTTTTTAATTGTCGCTTTTTCTTATTTTGGATAATAAAGCAATTCTGCTTTTAATGTTTATGCTTGTTAATACAAAGTAACGTATGGATTAACATCCTATTTACTTGTGAGACATGTCTTACATTGCCGTAAGATATTATGTTTATTTAGTACTTAAATCGCTATGTTGTTTCAGGTAACTATCTGTTTATTAAAGGATTAAGGTTGACTTGTTCA
>DAINNQ010000349.1:0-3330 GCA_036735825.1 Alteromonadaceae bacterium
CTCTCTGTATGAATTAATTTTTTAAGTTGTATATTAAAGTCAGCTATAAATTGTCTATGAACTTCACTTTTTTTGCACATTAGATGCCCCAAGGTATATGGATGCTCTGTTGGCAAATCGACTGAGTATATTTCATTATCTGTTATTTGATGCCAATACGTTGAAATATCAGCGGGGTATTCAATTGAAATTTGAAAGCCTTTCATTTCCTTAAGAGCTTGTAGTCGTTCATAATCGTTATTAGAGGCAGAAACCGTCAACATACTATCGACATTGTTTAGTAAACGTTTTAAGTCATTATCTAACTCTCTTGAGCGTACAAGCCCAAGCTTGAGGTTTAATTTAGTTAGTATCTCAACTACCTCTAAGTGGTTATATTTTGCTATGTCATGCTGAGAAAACAACCTTGGTGACATATACATAGCAAACGGGGAAGAGATTAAATAGTTATTCGCTCTATATTCAGTTGTTATCTTATTTGCAAAACAAATTGGAGTATTAAATTGTTGTTCATCGTTTTCAGGGGGTGCTTTAACAAACTCAACTTTATATTGCAGTAACTTATTTAATAGTTTTTTATACAGTTTTGCTTCTAATGACAATTCGTTTGTTTCACTAGCCAGCCTTAATAATGTCTCGTCGCTTGTACTAATGACCACCTTTACCAAGTTATGTTGAAATTCTTCAAAGTTTGCCTTAGCGTAATCTGCCTTATAAATTTGCTTTAACTTTCCAGAGTTCCTGAGTTTAAGCATCTGAGAGTCGTAAATATTTGCTAACTGTTTGCCTCTAGTTGAATTTGAAAATGCTAAGTAAATAGGGCGGGCAGGAAGGACTTCAACATACGACAAGTTTTTTTTATATTCATTAGGAATGTTGTAATCATAATCAACAAAAGCATCTATGCGTTTAGTTGACAATAAAGTCATTGCTTTAGTTATCGTATCAACCGGATAGGAATCATGACTAAACTCAATATACTTATCAAAGTCATAACCATGAAACCAGCTTAGCAACCTATTTTGTAAATCTTTAAGGACCTTTATTTCTGTATTGGAATTTAAAAAATACGCATTAATTGGGTAGTCATAGTCCAAATGCCAGTTTGGATAATATGCTTTGGGTACATCTTCTTTTACCACTCCAACAACTAAGTCATATCCACTGGATTCGAATAACTTTGTCATTCGATTATAAGTTGTAAAGTCAAAGGAAATTTTTTCGTCTTTATATACTTCCTTTAGTAATTCAATGTACACTCCCGTCTCATCAGGATTAGTAAAGTCTACCCAATGAGTCACTCCAACTCTAACTTTTGCTTCAAGCGAATTTGAATAGCAAAATAGCAAGCCTAATAGCACAAGTAACGCTTTCAAAAATTGATCGATCCTTTTATGAAATAAAACATAATCCAAATAATTGTATTGTGTAACGTTTTCATTGTCTAACTATAGCTTAGTTAAAAGCTATTTTGAACATTTAACAAGTTAGCAACGAGGGGCTGATTTTGGTGCAGAGAAGGCATAAAAACGAATTAGTGACATGTCCATTTTCGTATCAAAGTGAATGTTAGGTGGACTGATTCACATTCGTTGACTGATAATCTCAAGCATTATGCGTGGTCACAAATAACAAATAATGAAGAAAAAATTACAAAAATTGATACAGCTCAATTTTATTTCAAGAAGGTTTAGCTCTTAAGGATTAGCTCTTTAGAATTAACCATGGGGATATAAATATAAAGTCATTACTAAGAGAGCATCACTATGAATACTTAATCATGAGAGTTTTAAACCGAGCTTAGTAAAATACTCGTTTCACTGTTTAATACACCTTCAATAGTTCTTATATCTCGAAGCACATGGTCAAACTCAAGTAAATTGGACGTACGAATTTCAGCCACAAGATCCCATGCGCCATTGGTGGTATGCACTTTTTCGATTTGACCGATACCGCGTAATTTGCTGATCACTTGTGCAGTTGAGCGGCCAACCACTTCAATCATCATAATCGCTTTGATAACGTCTGTTTCTAATTCGTCATGAGCGCGAACAGTAAAACCTAAAATTGCGCCTGATGACAATAACCTATCTAACCTATTTTGTACTGTGCCACGCGATACATGCAGTAGTTTAGCCAAAGTTGAAATTGACGCCCTAGCATCGGTTCGTAATATCGACACGAGCTCTCTATCAATCGCGTCACTCAAATAAGTTCGTTTATTCATTTCTTTAAGCTCTTTCATCGATGTTATCCCTTTAAACTGACCTTTTTATTCACGCTGATTTTTTCTATCAGAGTACTAATTTCTATTGAAGCACTAATTTCTAGCAACAACTAGCATTTTGAAATTAAAAACCAACAATATGATAATTTTTTATATTATTTTTGCAAATTATTGCCATTTTGTTTAGCAGGTAAAATAGATAGCATAAGAGCTTAGTATTTGATTTTTCGATTGCTCGATTTTTCATAAAAAAGCTCGCTACATTGTAAAATGTAAGCCAAATATTGGAATTTAAATTATGGCACTCTTTCCTCAAGCACCTTCGGCCGTGGTAATGATCCGACCGCATGACTTTTATCCAAATCAAGAGACTCAGCAAGATAATAGTTTTCAATCAACCGCGAATATTGATAGAGAAACTATTAGTGCTAAAGCTTACCAGCAAGTTACGAACGCAGTAGAAATACTCATGTCGCACGATATTGACGTGCATTTATTTGAAGATACTGGCCGTGAAACGCTAGACTCAGTTTTTCCTAACAACTGGTTTTCAACGCACATTGGTGGACATGTTGCCATTTACCCCATGTACGCCAAAAGTCGTCGAAAAGAGCGTCGTGTTGATATTATTGACATGCTAAAAGAAAAATACCGTGTGCAAGATGTAGTCGATTACTCAGGATTAGAGTACGATAATATTTATCTCGAAGGAACGGGCGCTATGGTGTTAGATCACGTTGAACGTGTCGCTTATGCAGCGCGTTCTAAAAGAACCGATTCTCATGCACTGGAGCGTTTTTGTACTCATTTTAATTTTGAGCCGATGTTTTTTGATGCGCAAAATAGCCAAGGAGTATCGGTTTATCACACCAATGTACTTATGTGTATTGGCAGCGATTATGTAATGGCTGGCTTTGATATGATAACCGACATGCATCGTCGAGCTGAAATTATTGAGCGTTTTAAAAGCTCAGGAAAACAAGTCATTGAATTAACTGAGCAGCAAATAAATGCTTTTTGCGGCAATGCTCTTGAGTTACAAGCTCAAAATGGTCGGATATTGGCTATCCACTACCGCTTATAAAGCGTTAGAACAAGAGCAA
>DAINNQ010000350.1:0-3310 GCA_036735825.1 Alteromonadaceae bacterium
TTTTCCTGGTTTATCTCTTCTGTAGTTAGCATCCATGGGAGCAACCCAATAAAGGGGCTGCTTTTTAGCCGGCATATCATTTGCCTGACTTGTCGTTTCTTGATTGAAAAAATAGGAACCGCCAGCAAATAAAAGACCACCGATTATGATGCCAAGTGAAATTCCAAAGGCCATAGATTGAGAATTTTTTTTATCGGTAAACAGGCTCATAAATTTTCTCCAAAACTCACCTTTGAATGTTGAGTCACTTGCATAGTTTTTGTTTCGTTAAATTCTGGGTTGCTAAATTGTTTAAACGCCAAATGGTGAATACTGCCAGCGAATAGATAGTTGATTTCTAAATGAAGTTTTTGCTCTTGCACATTGAGTGTCAGATGTTCAATTTCACCGTTTAGCACTGAAATTCGAGACCGCACCACTTCAGCAAAATCACCATCATCATGGGTGTAAGCGGTTAACGATGCTTCTGCTTGATCATGCATTTGTGGTAGCAATTTCGTTTGGTACAAATGCTGGCGATCTTTTAAGCGTGATAATCGCCCTTGTGCACTGGTAAATGTACTCAGTAGTTTTCTAAGTAATAGTATTTTGTCTGTTTTAACGGCTTGTGATTTCGCGATAACTGACTGCACTTCTTTATCTTGTTTGTTTTCAGTAAACAAGGGTAAGTCAAAGGTTACACCGACAGAGAATAAATCGGCACGGCTTTGTCCCATCGCATCATTGGCTCGATATCCATAACTGGCATTAACTCCCCATTCGGGTTGATATTTTTGCTTGGCGAGTTTTATGGATGTTTGCGTTGCCGATATGTTTTTATCAAGTGCGACAACCGCAGGGTGCTGCTCAAAATAGTGGATTAATTTATCCGTTTGCAATGGTGAATGGGTATTGAACTGCTTATCTGAAAATAACGCAATGCTCGGTAGCTCATCACTTAAGGTAAAATCCTGCTTTGAAAATTCATCGCTCAGTGTGGCTAATGTTGTTGCAAGATGATCTTCATGCCACTCGATTAACCATGGCATTAACATGCCTAAATAATTATCTTGCTGCTGAGTTAAAATGTTTAAACGATCTTCTAAGCGAGTTAACTCAAGTTGAGCGCGCACAATATCCTGCTGGCGTGTTTTACCGATTGCAGAAGAATAGCTCGCTTGGGCAATATCGGCTAATTGCTCAAACAGTGATCGGTTTTTTTCAATCAATGCACGACTTTGCTGAATTTGATAAATGTCTAACCACAAAGTGCCGACAATCACAGCAACTTGTGCCGCGCGATCTTGTCGTTGATAAGAATACGCTTCACTTTCTATTTTTAATTTCTGACTCATTAACGCTAATGAATCTCCACGAGGAAATAACTGCGCAATGCCAAATTTTGCTTGGGTCATCGCTTCTTGAGAAAAATCAAAACCATTAGTAGGTAAATTCGCAACAGTAATAGAAACTTTTGGATCAGGTAAAGTCGCTTGAGCTTGACTCATTAATTCAATTGCTTTTTGCTGATGCTTATTTCCTGTTACCCAAGGATCATATTGCTGCGCCAAATGAATCGCTTTGTTTAAAGATAAAGACGAAGAAATGACTTGGGCTTTTCCTCCCAACTTGAGATCAGAATTCCCTTCACTAGCAGCCAAAGCAGAAAAACTGATAATGCAAAAACAGCTAAACAGCAGAATAAAAATGACAGTGGTGATATTACCCACAAAGTCATAACGAACATTTACATGTAAAAAACGAATGATTGAATACATAACAAGCCTAAGGCAAAAAATTGAGTTACTAAAATAATGAGAGGTGTAAACGCTTTAAAAACAGAATGTTGAAAATACAACCTAGAAAATACAGGCTAATAATTAAAGCAGCGCTTTATTATTCACTTTCGAGAATTCAGTATTTAAATTACCTCAAAACAATCGATACGAATAAGCAGGTCAAATTTCAGACGGTCTTATCCTGTGGTTAGCTGATTATTGGAGGTCGATATAAAGAAGAAGCGTAAGAATTAAAAATTTGTGTAGTAAAAAAGCTGATCTTAACTGATGTTTTAACAATTGGTAGACTTGCAGATATTTTGATCAGGGTTGCTGTTGATGAACACTGGCCAACAAAACAATTACAATTTTTAGCACAGCACTGCTCAGGGTCGGCAGGATCAGATTCAACTTTATCGGCGAAAACATCGGCATTTGCCATCGCCATATGAGCACTATGGTCCATCATCGCCATACTGTGTTTTTGATGGTGATTTGAGTTGTTCGACACAGTGTCAATATTCTCATGATTCATGACCATGCCATTCATTCCGCTCATACTCATCATATGATACGGCATGATGGAAGATGCCATAACTTGACCTATAAAGGTCACAGCTAATAGCAACACCATGAATGTTTTTTGAATACTTAAAAACACATTGACTCTCTGAGTTAAACAATCGGGCTAAATATCACATAGCAACGACTAATTTTCAATAAATTTCTCTTATTCAAAACTACGCGCTAATCACTCGCACTAATTAATCTCGCCTTTTTTAGCACTTAATTTTTCATATGACTTGATCATAGCTAACACCCAAACACCTGCAATTAAGCCAATTAACATATTCAATAAAATCGCTGAAAATGATGACAGCATATTGTTTAATGAAGGATAAATATTGATGCCTTCAACTGTGTGCTCGACAAAATGATGTAAAAAAGGAATAGCATGTACCAGTATGCCACCACCAACTAAGAACACGGCAGCGGTGCCAACAATTGATAACGTTTTCATTAATACTGGGGCTAGCTTTAGTAAAAATCGCCCTAAGCTTCTTTGAATGGTATTAAATGAACCGCTGACCGAGCTTTTTAATAAATATAAGCCCATGTCATCCAGTTTAACGATAAAAGCAACAAAACCATAAACAAAGACAGTGAAAAATAAGGCCATTAACGACAACACGGTAATTTGTGTTTCTAATGGAGAAGCTTGTACAGTCCCGAGAATAATGACAATAATTTCCGCTGAAAGTACAAAGTCAGTACGAATTGCACCTTTGATTTTATCTTGTTCAACCTCGACAATATTGACTTTTTCATCCATCAGTTGAGCAAGTTTTTTATCATGTTCGAGCGCTAATTCTTCAGGTGTGTGAAAAAATTTATGAAACACTTTTTCGGTACCTTCATACACAAGAAACAACCCACCGATGATCAATAAATAATTGATTAACCAAGGCACAAAAGCGCTAATCACAAGTGCTGCAGGTACCAAAATACATTTATTAGCTAATGAGCCTTTGGCAACCGCCCAAATAACTGGA
>DAINNQ010000351.1:0-3298 GCA_036735825.1 Alteromonadaceae bacterium
GTCAAATATATGCACTTCTAACTGTTGTCGTAAACCAGAAACCGTTGGACGATTACCGATATTTACTACCCCAAAATATTCACCTGAAGCTAGTTTCACTTTAACAACATACACGCCTGAAACAGGTGAAACTCGCCTTTTAAGCAAAACATTAGCCGTTGGAAAACCAAGCTGACGCCCGCGTTTATCACCGTGAAATACTCTACCAATGATGGAATACGGTCTGCCCAGCATTTTTTCTACATCATCAAGCTTGTTCGCTTCTAATGCTTTTCTTATGGCTGTTGAACTGATTCGACAATCGGCTAATTTAAAACTCGCGGTATCAGACAAACCAAAATCAAATGTTTTACTTGCTTGACGTAACGTTTCAAAATTGCCTTGTCTGTTTTTGCCAAAATGAAAATCATCACCAATGATCAGATATTTCAAATTCAAACAGTTAACCAAAAGCTTTTCAACAAACTCTTGCGCGCAAAGGTTTGCAAATTTACGATTAAAATTAACACAAATCAATCGTTCAACACCCAAGCGTTCTAAATAGGTATATTTGTCTCTTAATCGAGTTAGGCGCGCTGGAGCCGATTGTGGTGAAAACAGCTCTTGCGGCTGAGGTTCAAACACCATCACAGTCGCAACACAGTCTAAAGCTCTAGCTTTTTCAACTAATGCTTCGATAACGCGTTGGTGACCTAAATGCACACCATCAAAATTGCCAATGGTGAGCACACAACCTTTTTCATCTGATGAATTTATGGCCGATTGAATATTGTGGATACCACGGATTAACTGCATTAAGCTGATTAGCCTTCCAAACTTTTGCCATTTTTGTTCACTTCATGGCATCGATAACTAAAAATCGCCAAATTATAGCTTAGTCATCAGCAAGAATCAGCAACTGAGAGTAATTTGTTCAACTTTTTTTTAACGAGCTTTCATCACTTTAAAATCAGATGTTCTAACACCTAAAAGAATAATCGAGACAAAATAACAAAAAGCCCCAGATAAAATACATATTATGAGTTGGCTAATTTGTTCAAAAGTGCTCATTAATAGCCAATTGTCGAATGATGGTGATAACCAATAGACAACATACGCCATCAATATTGATGAGCAAATTACTTTAGTCATAAATATTTTAGTTGCTGTAGATAATTGATAAACCTGCTGAGATTTCAGCCCTTGATATAACCAATAGGCATTTAAACTTGCAGATAAGGTTGTTGCTATCGCTAAACCAACATATCCAAAAAACGGAGCTAACATAATGTTAAAAGCCATATTAGCAATCATGGCTTTTATGCCGATTTTCACTGGTGTTTTCGTATCTTGTCGTGCGTAATAACCAGGCGCTAAAATTTTAATAAACATAAAACTCACCAAGCCTGACAAATACGCAAATAATGCCATTGCCACTTGCATAACATGAAGCTGAGTAAACTCACCGCGCATAAACAACACCATAATGATAGGTTGCGCGAGTACCATTAACCCTGCTAATGCTGGCCAGCCTAATAAGTTAATAATTTTTATGCCCCAATCGAGCGTTGACGAAAATTCGTCATTACTTTTTTTGGTATGCAGTTTTGCCAAACTAGGTAAAATAACGGTGGCAATGCCAATTCCAAATAACCCAAGCGGAAATTCCAGTAAACGGTCAGCATAATACAAAAAACTTACCGCGCCTTGTTCTAATAAAGTGGCAATTTGAGTATCAATTAATAAGTTTATTTGTGTTACCGACACCCCAAACAATGCAGGCGCCATAAGTTTTCTTATTTTAGTAACACCTGGTGTTTTCCAGCCCCATTTGGGTTTTACTAAAGCCCCTGATTTATATAAAAAAGGTAATTGAAAAATAAACTGGACTAAACCACCTAAAAAGACTCCCCATGCTAAAGCATATTCAGGATTAACAAACCAATCACTTCCCCATATCGCCATAGAAATAATACACACATTGAGCAATACAGGTGTAAATGAAGCAACAGCAAACTTCCCGTAAGTATTTAAAATCGCGCCAGCTAAAGCAGTGAAACTAATAAACCAAAGATAGGGGAAAGTAATTTTTAATAAACTTGAAGCCAAAGTGAAACGCTCACCTGCACTTTCTTGCATTGATTCCATAAAAAAACCAGGGCCGAAAATAATAACGATAACAGGAGAGGCGATCATGCCAATCAAAGTAACTATGGTGACAATAACACCTAAGGTGCCAGAAACTTGTGCGATAAGCTTTCGGGTTTCTTGGGTTTGATTATCGATATCATTTTGGTGATATTCACTTAAAACAGGCACAAACGATTGAGCAAACGCACCTTCTGCAAATAAACGACGTAAAAAATTAGGAATTTTATTGGCAAAGAAAAAAGCATCGGCTGATGCGCCTGCTCCCATCATATTGGCAATAACAACATCTCGCACTAAACCTAATACTCGAGAAATTAATGTCATAGCACTAACAATCAAGCCAGACTTTACTAAAGTTTTACTCAAAATGGTTCACTTTTAAATGAGGATATAACAACAAAAAGGTGTATAATTATGCGTTGTTTTTATATGAATAAACAAGCCATTAATCTATGCGTCTTCGGTGGCTGTATATAAATTCATCAAAGACAATTATTCTTTTCACTTCTTTTAAAATAAAAGCGTAAAAATTTAAATTAAAAGAGGAAATAGTTTGACATTAGGTTCAAAAAAAGGCATATTTCGTCGCCTTAAATTTAAGCTATATTTTATCATTTTAGGAGTTCACCTTGGCTAACTCAAAGCAAGCTAAGAAGCGCGCAACACAATCAGAAAAGCGCCGTCAACATAATGCAAGTCGTCGTTCAATGATGCGCACTTTATTAAAGAAAGTAATCGCTGCAATTGAAGCCGGTGACAAAGAAAAAGCAACAACTGAATTTTCAGCTGCTGCACCAATTCTTGATCGTTACGCAAGTAAAGGTCTTATTCACAAAAATAAAGCTGCACGTAGCAAGAGCCGTTTAAACGCTGCTATCAAAGCACTTTAATTTTTCTGAAAACAAATGCAAAAAGCTGGCTTATGCCAGCTTTTTTTATTCCTAAATTTAGCTATGTTGATCAATCTTTCGTAAGATAAATGTGATCAGCTATTGCCTATTCCCTCTTTTTTTTCTAGTCTCTAGCCGACAATTACAATAAGGTTAAAGCACATGAAACTCTCAAAAATTGCCGCGATTACTCTTTTGGCAACAACAGCAATCAGTGGCTGTAACGAAAAATCAGCGCCTGTAGCTAAACAATCTCCTGAACTTATTCAATCATATGA
>DAINNQ010000352.1:0-3296 GCA_036735825.1 Alteromonadaceae bacterium
CATGCACAGGAAATACGTCTAAAGAATCATCAATTTTTAGTTTTTGTTTGATGTAGACCGTGGCATAAAAACAAACAATACCTGCGGATAATCCTATAATTAGTGCGCCACCAGGCCCAACAAAACCAGAAGCAGGAGTGATAGTACCTAAACCAGCAACCATACCTGTCACAGCACCTAGCACACTCGCCTTACCGAATTTTTTCCATTCAATAGCTGCCCATGTTAATGCCCCCATAGAAGCAGAAATATGTGTGACTAACATCGCCATTGAAGCATCACCATTGGCAGCTAATGCACTGCCGCCGTTAAAGCCAAACCAGCCAACCCATAACAAACCTGCACCCGTAACTGTCATGGTTAAATTATGTGGCATCATAGGTGTTTTTGGAAAACCGTGACGAGGCCCTAAAACCACTGCGGCAACAAGCGCTGCAACACCTGCGGTAATATGAACAACCGTTCCACCTGCAAAATCATAAAGCCCCATTTGACCTAACCAGCCACCGCCCCACACCCAGTGAGTGATTGGAGAATAAACAGCTAATAGCCATAAAGCAGAAAAAATAAGTACCGCCGAAAACTTCATACGCTCAGCAAAAGCACCAATAATAAGCGCAGGTGTGATCACAGCGAACGTCATTTGAAAGAGCATAAACAAACTTTCTGGAATATCTCCCATTAAGCTGTCTTTGGTTACGCCAACCATCATGACTTTGCTAAAATCGCCAATCCAAGCATTACCTTCACCAAACGCTAAGCTATATCCAACAATCAGCCATAACACTGAAGAAATACTCGCGATTGCAAAACATTGCATAAGAATGGATAAAATATTTTTACGACGAACTAAGCCACCATAAAACAAAGCTAAGCCAGGTAACGTCATTAATAATACTAGCGCCGTAGAGGTTAAGATCCACGCAGTATTGGCACCATTAAGGCTGGCTGCTTCGGCAACGTTAGTAAATGAAAATAAGGATAAGAAAAATAAAACAATAATTTTTAACATCTAGAAAATCCTGTTTTTGTTATAGGTTTATAGTTAAAGCGCTTCGCTATTAGTTTCACCTGTACGAATGCGCACAGCCTGTTCTAGATTTGTGACAAAGATTTTGCCATCGCCAATTTTACCGGTACGTGCTGATTCAACAATCGCTTCGATCGTGCGTTCAACCGCGTCGTCATCAAGACTAATTTCAATTTTTACTTTCGGTAAAAAATCTACGCTATATTCAGCGCCACGATATAATTCGGTATGACCTTTTTGGCGGCCAAAACCTTTTACTTCAGATATTGTCATACCATCGATGCCAATTTCGCTTAACGCTTCACGAACATCGTCTAATTTAAAAGGTTTAATAATTGCCGTTATTAACTTCATTTGTTTACCTTTAGTGCATATTAATTTGATTAAACATAAATTCACGGTGTTTCATGCACAAAACAAGCCCAAAATTAATCCTAATAAATTTCAGTTAGTTACAATAAACATTCAGATTAAACACATCAAAACACCAACCAAAAGCACCACAACGGTGCAAAAACCAAGATTTAACGATCATCATTAGTGCGCCGTTTAAAAAATTGCTCCGCTTTGGTAACCTTTTTCATCACGAATAAATCATGCTTTACACATGACTTACTTGTATCAGATCGGTATAATCGCGCGCATATTTTATTGAGGTACTTCTATTCATGCTTAATGCAAACAACATCACACAACAATTTGGTGCAAAACCCCTATTTGAAAATATTTCGCAAAAATTTGGTGGCGGAAACCGCTACGGTTTAATTGGTGCAAATGGCTGTGGTAAATCTACCTTTATGAAAATTTTAGGTGGCGATCTTGAACAAACCTCAGGCAATGTCAGCTTAGACCCTAATGAACGCATTGGTAAGCTTCGCCAAGATCAGTTTGCTTTTGAAGAATATTCTGTTGTAGATACAGTGATCATGGGGCATTCAGAATTATGGGCCGTTAAAGAAGAGCGCGATCGCATTTACGCCTTGCCTGAAATGAGTGAAGCAGACGGCATGCGTGTTGGTGACCTTGAGTCAGAATATGCAGAAATGGACGGTTACAGTGCCGAAAGCCGCGCCGGTGAATTATTAATGGGTGTGGGTATTCCAGTAGAACAGCATTATGGAAAAATGAGCGAAGTCGCCCCAGGTTGGAAGCTACGTGTGTTACTTGCACAAGCCCTATTCTCTGATCCCGATATTTTATTACTCGACGAACCGACCAACAACTTGGATATTCATACTATTCAATGGCTTGAAGAAACACTCAATGAACGTGACTCAACCATGATAATTATTTCGCATGACCGTCACTTCTTAAACAGCGTTTGTACCCACATGGCTGATTTAGATTTTGGTGAGTTACGTGTGTATCCTGGTAACTACGATCAATACATGCTCGCTTCAACGCAAGCTCGCGCACAACTATTAGCAGATAATGCGAAGAAAAAAGCGCAAATTGGTGAATTACAAGCTTTCGTTGCTCGCTTCTCAGCGAATGCTTCTAAAGCAAAACAAGCAACATCACGCGCTAAGCAAATTGATAAAATTCAACTAGCCGAAGTTAAAGCGTCAAGTCGCGTAAACCCGTTTATTCGTTTTGATCAAGAGAAAAAGTTATTCCGTAATGCCCTTGTTATTGAAAAAATGAACAAGAGCTTTGACAGCAAAAAAGTATTAACCAACATTGATTTAATGATTGAAGTGGGTGAGCGTGTTGCCGTCATTGGTGAAAACGGTATTGGTAAAACCACTTTTTTACGCACCTTAATGCACGAAGCTGATTATAAGCCAACCTCAGGTGAATTTACTTGGTCAGAAAATGTAAACATTGGTTATTATGCGCAAGACCACGCGCATGAATTTGAAAATGATATGACATTATTCGAGTGGATGAGCCAATGGCGCCAGCCAAACGATGACGAGCAAACCGTTCGTGGTTATTTAGGTCGCCTTTTATTCTCAGCTGACGACATTTATAAATCAGTTAAAGTGTTATCTGGTGGTGAGCAAGGTCGTATGCTGTTCGGCAAAATCATGATGCAACGTCCTAATATTTTAGTGATGGATGAGCCAACGAACCATTTGGATATGGAGTCAATTGAATCATTAAATATGGCAATGGAGCAGTTTGAAGGGACGATTATTTTTGTCAGCCATGACCGTGAATTTGTTTCAAGTTTAGCGACACGTATTGTTGAGCTAAAAGCCAATGGTTACACAGATTTTGCTGGCACTTATGATGAATACCTTGCCAGCCAAAGCTAAGCCAG
>DAINNQ010000353.1:0-3286 GCA_036735825.1 Alteromonadaceae bacterium
GGCGGTAGTTTGCCAGCTTGTTGATATCTCTTTAGTGGATAAACATATTCATTTAACGTTAAAAGTGCCTTTTGCTTGTGATGACGAATTAGCAAATTTTGCGGATGAATTACTTAAGCAGTCTGATATATCAGTGTTGGTGATAGGGCAACTTGATATCTTACCAATCAAAAAGCACAGCATTTCTGGTATTAAAAATATTATTGCTATCGCATCAGGTAAAGGTGGCGTTGGAAAATCAACGACCGCAATTAATTTAGCCTATGCATTACAAGCGCAAGGCGCAAGAGTTGGTGTGCTCGATGCTGATATTTATGGTCCATCAATTCCGAAAATGTTAGGTAAAGAGGGCGTAAAGCTAACCTCTACTGATGGAAAACTGATGACGCCAATCGAAGTTAATGGCATCTCTGCGGTTTCTATTGGTTTTTTAGTTGACGACAATGAAGCAACTGTTTGGCGAGGGCCAATGGCAAGTAGAGCATTTGATCAGTTGCTTAATGAAAGTGCTTGGCAAGATATTGATTATTTATTAATAGATATGCCGCCAGGTACGGGCGATATTCAATTAACTTTAGCTCAAAAAGTGCCTGTCGCCGCGTCAGTCATTATCACCACTCCTCAAGACATTGCCCTTGCTGATGCAGCAAAAGGCATTGCTATGTTCAATAAAGTCAATGTTCCAGTGTTAGGTGTGATTGAAAATATGAGTTATCACCTTTGCCAACATTGTGCTGAGAAGTCGTATTTATTTGGTCAAGGAGGAGGCAATAAGTTAAGTGAGCAATTTAAGACTAAATTATTAGGGCAATTACCGCTCAATATTGAAATATGCCAAGATGCAGACCAAGGTACATCTGCGCTAATTGAAAATAGCGCTGGCGATATTGCCGTTCAATATCGTAGAATAGCGCTCAAAATGGCGTCTGAGTTATATCATTTGCATGATGCTCGCAGCCCACAAACGAAAGAAATTTTATTTACCCAAATTGATTAACTAGCCTCGGCTAGTGAATAGCAAACTAAGAAGAATTCAAATGAGACTTTGTGACAAAGATATAGAAACACTAATTGAACAGGAAAAAATTGTAATTGTTCCTCGCCCTGATGCAAGCATGATCTCAGGCGTTAGTGTTGATATTCGATTAGGTAATGAATTTCGAGTATTTCAAGATCATACCGCGCCTTATATTGATTTAAGTGGCCCTCGTGAAGAAGTACAAAAAGCCATGAATTCAGTGATGAGTGATGAAATTATTATTCCTGATGGCGAAGCGTTTTTTCTTCACCCTGGAGAGCTAGCTTTGGCGGTGACTTATGAGTCGGTCACTTTGCCTGATGATATTGTTGGTTGGTTAGACGGTCGTTCATCATTGGCAAGGCTAGGATTAATGGTGCATGTGACAGCGCATCGCATTGATCCTGGCTGGTCAGGTCAAATAGTTTTAGAGTTTTATAATAGTGGAAAATTACCGTTAGCATTACGTCCTAAAATGAAAATTGCCGCATTAAATTTTGAAACCATGTCTTCTAGTGCTTTACGCCCATACAATAAACGTGACGATGCAAAATATAAAGGGCAAAAAGGCGCTGTTGCCAGTCGCATTAGTGAAGACGATCAATCGAAGTAATCGTTTTATTTTGTTCACTAAAAATGAGTAATATAGCTGATAAATATCAATCAATTTATAATCAATACTAAATTGAGCAAAGCCAGAAACATATGTTTCTGGCTTTCTTATTAGTTTACTGGATTATTTATTAGTTTAACTGGCTTTTGAATAGGTTAACCTTACTCAGAAATCGCTTGTTTATGTCAGGAATAAAAGTGACTGTTAAATAAAGTTCAAATTAGCTGAATTTAGCGGTATGAGTTTTAAGAGTTAACAATTTTAGAGAGCTTTTCATCCAGCGCTTTGTTAACGATAAATTGTTCAACACATTGTTCTAATGCACTGATTAATTTTTTTCTACCGTGGTAATGCTTTACGGTATTGCTAGCTAAATCACAATTTATTACTGGTAAAATTTCTGAATGGGTGTCGTTGCCATGGGCAATAACACTATCGATAGGTAAGCAACCGATATTATCTTTGATCCATAACAATTTCTCATCAAGCGATAAGGCAGAGGCAGGGCTATTTTCGGCAACAATATTTTCAACAAAAACACAATGCGCTTTACTGTTGTTGATACCGTTGACTATGTCTCTAACTAAAAGCGGTGGGATCACACTGGTTAAAAAGCTACCAGGGCCTAAAATAATTAGATCTGCAGAGGCCAAAGCTTGATTACAAGCATCTAATGTTTTTACCAGCGGTGCTAACATTAAATTTTTAGGCATCATTGGCATGTCGTCTACTGACAATTCACCCACTCGACAACGACCTTCAGGATAAAATGCCATGAGATCAGTTGGTGTTTCTGACATAGGTAATACGGGGGTTTTAACACGTAATAAACGACGTACTAATTTGATTGAATCTAATGGTCTTGATTGAATTTGGCCCAAACCAAATAAAATAAGGTTGCCAAGATTATGGCCACCTAACTCGTCACTGCCATCAAAACGAAAATCAAATAATTGGCTACCAATAGAATCATGATCAACAAGTTGCGTTAGACAATTTCTTAAATCACCCCACGCGATAGAACTGCTTCTTTTACGTAATCGACCTGTTGAACCACCATTATCTGTTGTGGTAACTATTCCAGTTAGACGTTTTTCGAGAAAAGAGAGAGTAGATAACACCCGGCCTAAACCGTGTCCACCACCAATGGCAACTATGTTAATATTTTTTAGATGCATGAATTGTTTGATTACGATAATCGAGCGTTAACAATAACGCTTTTTATGTCAAAAATAAAGAATGACTTGTTCTATCAGCATTTAACCGTAAATTTTTTATCCAAATATTCGTAAATACACTATTCTGAATAAGGGCTGATGTTCTCATGTAGCAAAATCAAAAAGTATTTTGTTACTGGTATGACTTTTTAAACGATTGAATATACAAAAATTAGTCAACTTGATGTTTATATAAACACTTGGCTAATTTGAGCTAAAAAAATAACGCTTTATCTAAAATAAGGGTTGACAGTGAAAGGGGGGGTGCTTAGAATGCGCCTCGCTTTCAACGAGTACCAGTACACTTGTTGAGACTATAATTTAGGTACTAGGCCACCGAAAATTATAGATAGCGGGGCTATAGCTCAGCTGGGAGAGCGCTTCGCTGGCAGCGAAGAGGTCTGCGGTTCGATCCCGCATAGCTCCACCAAATTTTAA
>DAINNQ010000354.1:0-3266 GCA_036735825.1 Alteromonadaceae bacterium
CCAAACTTATTTTTGAAAAACACAATATTCATCATTTATTAATTTTAAATGGCAAAGAATTAGCGGGTGTGATCACAGACAGAGATTTATATAAACACCTTAGCCCGACCATAGGCACTAATAAAGAAACGCCAAGAGATACCTCATTACTCAGAAAAAAATTACATTTAATTATGAGTCGTGAGCTCGTCACAGGAACAGATAAAACAACATTAAATGAAGCCGTGTTATTGTTTTATGATAACCATATCTCTTGTTTACCTATCGTCAATGAGCTTTTTCATCCTATTGGTTTAATTTCTTGGCGTGACGTGATCAAAGTCATTGCTATTCAGTATCGAAATCGCCTGACACAAAAGTCAAAATCAGAACAAGCAAACCCACAAAAAAACGACGACAAAACAAAAGAAATTCATATTATTTGAGTGAAAATTAACGCTCGTTTACGAACTGCATGAAAGCATAGAACAACCTGCTTTATTTTTAGCCCACTGTGGGCGCTTTTGAAAAAAAGATTCAAATTCAGGCTGCTCATCGTAAGGACGTTTTAACGCAGTTTCTAATTGTTTGATCATTGAATAATCGCCCTGTTCTGCTTTTTCAATGGCTTGCTGAGCAAGATAATTTCGCAGCACATATTTTGGATTAACCGCATTCATACTTTTTTTACGCTCAGTATCAGAATTGTTATTTTTAGCTATTCGACGTTTATATTGAATTAGCCATTGCTCAAATTGATCTACAAACGTTTCACTGAATTCATGATCTTCATAAAAACACGGTTTAAAAAATTGTTGCCAAGGTTGTTGTTGATCCAAAAATGACGCTAATAAACGATAAAATATCGTCATATCAATTTCCCCTTGGCTCATTAACGATTCTAATTGAAGAATTAACGTTTCATCATTATGCTGCTGATTGTTTTTCGCAGCCTGTTCTCCATCGACTTCTTCTATTGCTTCTATTTCTTCATTAAAAACGTGCACATCAAAACCGAGTTTTTCTCGCATCATTTTTAGCCATAATGTTTGGTGTAAATGAGCGTAATCATTGAGAATTTTATTCAAAGGTTCAGCGTCTTCAATTAAAGGATAAATCGCATTTGCTAGCTGAAATAAGTTCCATTGCGCTATTTCAGGCTGCGCTCCAAAACAATAGCGCTTTCCTTGTGCATCTGTGGTGTTTGGCGTCCAGTTTAAATCAAAATTATCAATCCAGCCGTAAGGCCCATAGTCAATAGTTTCACCTATAATCGACATATTATCCGTGTTCATCACGCCATGAACGAACCCCACCCTGAGCCAATCCACTATTAAATGACAAGTGCGTTCACTCACTTCTTTAAACCAGGCCAAATATACCGCTTTACTTGGTTGTCCTAAATGTGGAAAGTTGGTTTCAATGGTGTAATCAACTAATTGTTTCAACAACTTAATATCGCCTCTTGCGGCAGGTAATTGAAAACTACCAAAACGGACAAAAGAGGCCGAAACGCGACACACAACAGCGCCTAACTCTTGCTTTGCATTGCCGTCATAAAACATATCGCGAGTTACAAGATTGCCCGTTAAACATAAACTCAGTGCGCGAGTGGTTGGTATGCCCAGATGAAACATTGCTTCAGAGCACAAATACTCTCTAATTGACGAACGCAACACCGCAAGACCGTCAGCATTACGAGAATACGGCGTTTGCCCCGCACCTTTAAGTTGTAAGGTCACCAACTCTTGTTGGGTATTATACATTTGCCCTAAATTGATCGCTCGACCATCACCTAACTGACCAGCCCAATGACCAAATTGATGGCCTCCGTAACACATAGCATAAGGCTGCATACCTGATAACAAAGTATTTCCAGTAAAAACTTGGGCAAATTCTTCACTATATAACGCTTGATTATCAAGCGCTAATTGCTCAGCAAGCTCTTGACTGACGGCAACAACCTTAGGATTAGCCGTAGTTTTCGGCTTAACGAGTGAACTTGCCGCTCCTTCAACTTGGCGACAATAATTATGTTGTTCTTGATCAACAGGGAGTTTTTGTAGAAATTTATTGTCAAACGATATGTCTAAAAAAGGCATTGAGCACCAGATAAATAATAAAAACTATTCGTGATTTTAGCGCATTGCCCTCAAGCTAGATAGCGAAAAGCTATCACTGATGCGAAGCCGTTAGTGAATTGACTCACTGACAATTGAAGATGAGCACAATAAATATCTTGCTTTTCAAAACTAAAAATTTACTATTTTGCCTACCCATAAAAGTTATAAAACACAATTTAAGCACATACCATACGCATACATAAAAATGACAATGACAATAAAACTAGGCCAGTTAAGACACCCCGATGTGATCGCGTTATTAGCAGAACATCACGCTGATATGTTAAAGCACTCACCACAAGAAAGTGTCCACGCACTTGATTTAAGTAAACTGGAAGCTGATGACATTAGTTTTTGGACGCTGTGGATAAATAACGAATTAGCTGGATGTTGCGCTTTAAAAGCGTTAAGTCATGAACATGGTGAAATAAAATCTATGCGTACCTCAGCAAAATTTTTACGCCAAGGCGTCGCAAAACAATTATTGATTCACCTGATAGAACAAGCGAAACAGCGTGCTTATAAACACCTTAGTTTGGAAACAGGCACAGCCGATGCGTTTAAACCTGCACATCATTTGTATCAGCAATTTGGTTTCCAACCTTGTCAGCCTTTCGCTCATTATCAAGCGGATCCTTATAGCATGTTCATGACGAAAAACCTTTGCTAACGTGATTAATTTCACATTTTCATACTACTTAAAAAGCAAAGAGTTAACGCTGAAACCTTAATTTTTTAACCCTTATTATTCTTATGAAAAGAAAATAAATTCCCTGCCAAGCTTAAAGAATTTGAAAATCTGCCGATACAGCATTTAGTGGTATTGAATGAGGTTCTGCAGATGGAAAATCAATTAGAATTTAAAATAGGCGCTATTAAATTAACTCAAGAGCAAATTGACTTTGAAGTTGCCCAATATTTTAGTCAAACACATAAAGAAATGTTAACAAGATTAAATGAGCGTGCTTTAGATAGAGCTTTTCAATTGGATATGTCACGTTCATAAACAGTCGAGCTTTTAACTAATCCCCTTACTTTTAACTAATCCTTTATTTTAGCAATTAGTTTTTAGTTCAAGTATGAGCATTAACCAATAGATTTATTAACAAGAAGTTGCATTAAAAATCATGCTTAACTTGGTAATATAGAAGTGCGATACAAGAG
>DAINNQ010000355.1:0-3263 GCA_036735825.1 Alteromonadaceae bacterium
ATTTGGAAGATAGGTAGATACATCGCGATAATTAAACCACCAATCACCACACCTAAAACGGCCATGATCATCGGTTCTAATAAACTGGTTAGAGAATCTACCGCATCATCAACTTGTTGCTCATACACAGTGGCAACTTTAGCGAGCATGTCATCAACTGCACCAGATTCTTCACCAATAGCCACCATTTGAATGACCATATCTGGAAAAATATTACAGTTACGCATCGCAAGGTTCATCTGCATACCTGATGACACTTCAGAACGAATTTCTAAAATCGCGTCTCGAAATACTGCATTACCAGAAGCACCCGCTGCTGACTCTAAGGCATCAGGCAAAGGCACACCTGCTGCAAAGGTCGTTGATAAGGTTCTGGCATAACGAGCAACCGCTGCTTTTTTCAATAAATCACCAATGACGGGTAATTTGAGGATGTTTTTATCAACACTATCACGAAAGTTTTGGCTATTTAGATGAGCTTTTTTAAACAGAAATCCTGAGGCGAATATCATTCCCAGCCCTAAATACCAATAGGCTTGCATAAACTCTGAAATGGCTATTACAATTAACGTGAATGCAGGCAATTCAGCACCAAAGCTGTCAAAAATTTCTTTAAAAACAGGAACAACAAAGATCAGTAATATAGAGGTAACAATAGCAGCAACCACTAATACCGCAATAGGGTAAGTCATCGCTTTTTTAATTTTAGCTTTTAACGCTTCGCCTTTTTCTTTGTAGGTGGCGATACGATCATAAATGGTTTCTAATGAACCTGATTGTTCACCAGAGTGGACTAAATCACAGTACAAACTGTCAAAATATTTCGGGTGATCACGTAAGCTTTCAGAAAGCGGAATACCTGATTGTAATTTATTTCCAACGTCAGCTAGCAATTTTTGCATATTGCCGTTGTTATGACCTTTACCAATCATTTCAACCGTTTGTACAAGCGGTACACCAGCCCCTAACATGGTTGCCATTTGACGGGTAATAACAGCAATATCGGCAGGTGTGATTGCTTTGTCCCCACCCATTCCGAATAAGGGTTTTGCTTTCTTTTTAATTCTACCAGGGGTAATGCCTTGTTTGCGAAGTTGTGCTTTTAGCTCGAGCAAGCTGGCGGCAGAAAGTTCACCGCTGACTTTTTTTCCTTTACGACTGACACCTTGCCACTGAAAAACATCGAGAGTTTTAGCTGGTGCCACTTTTGCTTTACTTGTTTTCGTTGCTGAAATTGCCATATAAACACCTAGTGTAATGCTATCACCATGTTAGCGGTAGAGACCTAGCATAGCTAATTGAATGCTCAAAAGGTAATAAAAAATGTTACGAGGCAGATTATATCAAAATGAATTGGTTTCATTATGAGCTTGTGACTCGATTTATTTCTTCTAAACTACTCATCCCTTGCATTGCTTTTTTTAAACCTGATTGCCTTAAGTTGTCATAGCCTTCTTTTTGACATTGTGCGGCAATATCTAAAGAGTTACCGCCTTCCATAATAATACTTGCGATTGTTTCACTTATTTTGATCACTTCATAAATACCGACTCGACCTTTGTATCCGCCTGTACATAAATCACAACCAACAGGTTTAAACAACTTAAATTGGCCTATTTTTTCAGGCGGAAAACCTTGTTTGAGTAATTCTGCTTGTGGAATGACTTCTTCTTCTCGGCACTGGGTACATAAACGTCTAGCAAGGCGCTGTGCGATAATAATAGAAACAGAGCTAGCAACGTTATACGAGGGCACACCCATATTTAATAAACGAGTTAAGGTTTCAGCCGCTGAGTTAGTATGCAATGTTGATAACACTAAATGACCTGTTTGAGCCGCTTTAATAGCAATCTCAGCCGTTTCTAAGTCACGAATTTCACCTACCATGACAATATCAGGATCTTGACGTAAAAATGAACGTAAAGCGCTAGGGAAAGTTAACCCAGCTTTCGTGTTAATTTGAACTTGATTAATCCCTTCTAAGTTAATTTCAACTGGATCTTCTGCCGTAGAGATATTGCGCTCAGCAGTATTTAATATGTTTAAACCTGTATATAGCGATACGGTTTTCCCCGAACCTGTTGGCCCAGTGACTAATATCATACCTTGTGGCTGTGCAAGTGCGTCCATGTATATCTTTTTCTGCTCAGCCTCATAGCCGAGCATATCAATACCCAACATAGCACTGGAAGAGTCGAGAATACGCATTACAATTTTTTCACCCCACATAGTCGGGAGTGTCGATACACGAAAATCTATGGATTTACGTTTAGAAAGCGCCAGTTTTATCCGGCCATCTTGAGGGACTCGGCGTTCAGCAATATCTAATTTAGACATCACTTTTAAACGCGCTGCCATTCGTGATGCGAGTGAAATGGGTGGTTTGGCTACTTCAGTCAAAATACCGTCTACCCGAAAACGAATACGGTAGGACTTTTCATAAGGTTCAAAATGTAAATCTGATGCACCTTTTTTAATGGCATCCAATAAAATCTTATTGATATAAACAACAATTGGCGCATCTTCTTTATCGCCAGAACCTATGTTGTCATCATCTGTACGTTCTTCTTGAACATCAATGCCTGATAATTCTTCCGTATCAATGTCAGAAATATCTAAAGCGTCACTTTCTTCTTCTAAAACACGCTCGATGCATTCATGCAATCCTTGCTCATTAGTGAGTACTAACTCGGTAGTGAAGCCTGTATTAAATTGTATTTCTTCCAACGCGTCATGATTGGTTGGATCTGACATAGCAACAAATAATACTTTGCCTCGTAAAAATAGTGGTAGGGCATTGTGTTTGCGGATTAATTTTTCATTACGTATGCCTTCAGGCACTAATGAGGTATCAAACTGTTTTAAATCAATTAATGGGTAACCAAAACTACGTGATAAAATATTTGCAATATGATGAGCATTAAAATGTTTATCTTCAACGACCTAATCATAAACGAAGTTAAGAAGTCAGCCGAGAAGGATGGCGAGTATGTCTTAAAGACTACCGACACTAACATAATCAACAATTTTTGTTCAGCCCTTATGGAGCAGATCAAGTGTGGTATTGCAGTCGAGAGATTTATCGGTTGTGATGAGAGTTGTGTTGTAGTTACTGATTGTGTTAAGCACGGTGTTGTAGAAGAGATGAATACCCACGAATTGTGCGGTGTTGAGCCTCTAGAGAGTCTTCCAGTATTTAATCAGAATTATTCTTAATTAACTGTTGACCTCCTCCCCGATATAGGGGATACTAATTATTGTAA
>DAINNQ010000356.1:0-3203 GCA_036735825.1 Alteromonadaceae bacterium
GCCTTGTTTACTGCCAACTTGCCGTCAGTGTATTTGAGTAATCGAGCAAATTTATTACATAGCGAGCAAACTAAACAATTAATTCAATTACTTAAAGGGATATTATTCCTTGAAAATGAACGATTATTTTCCGCCAGTTTAACTTGCGCATTATTACCATTTTCGCCTAAAGAATTTTATCGTTTGCAACAAGATGATCTTGCTTGGCAAGAAATGAAAATAACCTTTAGCCAATTACGCCATGAATGGCTAACTAAAGGCTTTATTACTATGGCGTTGAAATTGATGCATGATCATATGGTGATTTCAGGTGATGACAGCGAACGTTGCTTAACCAACTTATTGCATCTGTTTGAACTTTTGCAATCAGCAAGTCAGCAATATAAACAACCGCAAGAATTATTATATTGGTTTGAGCAGCAGAGTTTGTCTGATTCACCCGATCTTGAAACAGAATTACGGTTGGAAAGTGAAGAAAACCTGATCCGCATTATTACTCAACATGGTTCGAAAGGTTTGGAATACCCTGTGGTTTTCATTCCGTTTGCGTCACGTCATAAAGACCCGCTGAAATTTGGCAAGCAAAACGTGCAATTAATTGAATATCATAATCAGCAAGGTGATTTAACTTTAAGTTTATCCGGTTCAGAGCCAGCTAAAAATGCCATGAGTGAAGAAGCTTACGCTGAAACAATTCGTTTATTGTATGTTGCAGTAACACGGGCGGAACACCGTTGTTACCTATTAACAACGGCTTTTGAACATTATCACTCATCACCACTTGGCTTAACGTGTCAGTGGCAAAAAGGCGAAGATATTGTTCTAAATCTAGAGAAAATAGTTGCTGATGGCGCTGGTGATATTTCGTTAACGCGTATTGATGAACCGTTCGAAGCGCATAGTTATCGTGCCGATGTGCAGAATGAAAGTGATGCCCAGGTATCTCAATTTAATGGCAACATCGAACGAGATTGGTGGTTAAGCTCTTTTACCGCGTTAAGTCGAAATGTCAGAGATTATGGTGTGTCTACACCAGATAGAGATCCTATCAATGAAGATGTAGAGAGTATTTATGCCAGTGAAAGTCTTACTGAAAACTCAAGCCTAAATTCAAATACTTGCCAAAATCATCAAAGCTTAATACGTTTTACCTTAACCAAAGGGGCAAAAACAGGTAATTTTTTACACGATATTTTTGAGCATTTAAACTTTGCTCAGCCAGATTGGACGCATTGCTTACATTGGCCGTTATTAAAATACGGCGAGCTATTACAAACGGAAGATCAAACCGCATTAACCCTGTGGTTACAGCAAATATTAATAACGCCGTTAAAGCCTAATTTATTCACTACAGATTTGTCAGTTAAGGATTCATTAGCTCTTGAGAATAAAGCAACTGATAGTAGTTTTTCATTATCACAAATCCCTATGGATAAAACCTTGCGAGAAATGGAGTTTTATTTCCCGATAAATAAAGCCAATACTTATCAATTATCACAGTTATTACTTAAGCATAGAAAACACTCACCTTATGCCCAGAAAGGGCAAGTTAGGCCGCAATCGTTAAGCGTGTCTTTTCATCAATATTTACAAGGAATGATGCATGGCTTTATTGATTTGATTTTTGAGCATCAAGGCAAATATTACCTTGGCGACTATAAATCTAATTATTTGGGTAATAACTTTGAAGATTATCAAAGTCACCATTTACAACAAGACATAGAAACGCATCATTACGACTTACAATATTTAATTTACAGTTTAGCGCTGCATCGCTATTTAAAGCTTTCCTTAGATGATTATCAGGTTGAACGTGACTTTGGTGGCGTGTTCTATTTTTATTTACGTGGCATGAGCGCGGATGAAAACTTTAACGGCTGCGGTGTTTACTATCGTAAAATTCTTGAAGATGAATTAAAGCAATTAGATGCGATTTTTTCAGGCGAAACGTTAGCCATGGGTGACAGAAAATGATCAACCAATCCAATAGTGTATTTACAGATGTCGATAATTCTAATGCGCCAGTTAAAATAAAGCTCCCTTACGCTCGATTTTCATTAGCTCAGCAACAATTAGCGAACATTGAAGCGATTGATTATTTTTTTGCCAAACAATTTACCGAACAATTACTGCTTGATGCTTATAAAAAACAAGCCGAGTTATTAAAAGATACAGGTATTGAAAAAGATCAAACCATTGAAAGAGATAAATTAGCGATTAGCCATCAGCAACTTGCTGTTCATAGCTCACTCATTTTTCATTTGTTAATGGCATTGAATATGAGTTTGCGAGCAGGGCACAGTTGTTTGCCGATTGAAGCTATTGCAGGACAACAATTTGCTTTGCAATGCGATGCGCAAGGCATAGTAACGCACCAAGGCTATGGTTTTCCAAGTATTGTTGTGATCAGCAACGTATTGACTTTACTTGCACTTTCAGAGCAAGACCAACAAGCGATTATTGTTGCTAACGACAATATCTATTTGCGTCGGTATTATGTTTTCGAGCAACAAATTATTGAATTTATTGGGCAAGCGCGTGCAGTTAATGCAACACAAAGCGCTACACAAAATACTATTCAAAATCCTGACAATAATGCGATTAAACAATGTTTAGATAAACTTTTTCCAGAAACTCAGCTGCTTTATAACGCCATAAATGATGAACAAGCGATGGAAGTTGATTGGCAAAAAATCGCTGTAGCTAACGCGCTTAATAAGTCATTTTCAATTATTGCTGGTGGCCCTGGCACAGGTAAAACCTATACGGTAACAAAGTTATTAGCGGCATTAGTGATGCTTAATGCTCATAAGCCTTTAACAATGGCGCTTGTTGCACCAACTGGTAAAGCTGCACAACGATTATCTGAATCAATTATTCAGGCGGTGCAAGGCTTTCGCGATTTAATCGCTGAACAGGTACTCAGCCAAATTCCTACCCAAGCGCAAACCATCCATCGCTTGTTAGGTGTGATCCCTCATAGTCCCAACTTTAAGCATCATCAGGATAATAAACTCGCTATTGATGTTTTACTTGTTGATGAAGTGTCTATGGTTGATTTACCGTTAATGTCGCGAATTGTTAGAGCATTACCAGCACATTGCCGAGTGACATTACTAGGTGATGCTGATCAATTGCCGTCTGTTGCCGCAGGTAGCGTGTTATCCGATTTAACGCCCATAAAATACGCTCAATACAGCAGT
>DAINNQ010000357.1:0-3195 GCA_036735825.1 Alteromonadaceae bacterium
AGATCGGATCTTGGAACAGGCATTTAGTTCATTTTCTTAAACAAGATTCGGGTTAGATTACATGCCTTAGAACCCTGATACATTAATCATTTAAGGACCAAGGATGAAAAAATTCATAATCACATGTTGTTTTGTTTTTTTTAGCTTACATGCCTATGCCGAACAAGCATTATCTAAAGCTTTGATAGAGCAATACGTTCAATCTATTTCTAAAATTGAACAACTCGTTAAAACAAACCCAGAATTAGGCGACAAACTCGATGATTTAATGATGTTAGATCCATCTCAAATAGTTAAAGCTGTTGAAGTTTTAGCTGACTATCCACAAATCAAGTCGATTATATCTTCTGCTGGCTTTGATGATTTTAAAGAATATATCGAGATTGGTTATCGTTTAATGGGCGGTGTTTTTCAGTCACAAATGGCCAATATGCCTGCTGGCATGAACATGGATAGTTTTGTTGAGCAAATGCAAGTTCAACTCGAAAATATGAAAAAAAGTGGTATGCCGAAAGAAGCGTTAACTGAATTAGAAGAAAATTTAGCAGAGCAACTTAAAAGTATGGAATTCATGAAAAAAGCCGCAGCATCAGTGTCACCTGAAGATATTGCATTTGTAAAAGAAAACTTAGATTGGATAATGAAAATATTACCCTCTGACGGGGAGTAATAATTAAAAATACTCATCTTTGATATCAAACAGTTGTTATCATAAATGCTTATTAAAGAAAGATAATGTTCTTTGCCATGCTAGATCGGCATTTTTTTCATCGAAGCGGCTGGTAGAATCATTGTGAAAACCATGATTTGCATTTGCGTAAAGCTGCATTTGATAATCGACATGATTGTCTTTCAAATCTTGCTCATATTCAGGCCAAGTGGCGTTAACTCGTTTATCAAGCTCAGCAAGCTGTATTAACAAAGGTGCTTTAATATTTTTTCTAAGTGCTTTTGCTGCAGGTGTGCCATAAAAGGGAACACCTGCATTGATAATGTCAGGTGCTCTTGCTGCGAGCATGTTAATAATATATCCACCAAAACAAAAACCGACACCACCTAGTTTTCCATTACTCATTGGGTGATTTTTCAAAAACTGTGCGGCCGCGATAAAATCTTCTTCAACTTTTGCCTTATCAAGGTTGCGTTGCATGGCTCTTCCTTCATCATCATTACCAGGGTATCCACCAAAGGTATGAAGGATATCGGGTGCAAAGGCGATATAGCCAGCTTTGGCAACTCTTCTCGCAACATCTTTAATATAGGGGTTTAAGCCGCGGTTTTCATGAACGACTATTACAACAGGAGCCTTTTCGGTTACATTTACAGGTTGTACAAAATAACCTCGGCCTTCGCCATGACCCAGTGGTGATGAAAACGTTTGATAATTAGCTAGGATGCTTTTGTCATTAAATGAAACTTGCTCTGCTTGTGCGTAATTGGGTATTAATGCTGATGCTAATAAATTGGTACTCAGTCCAGCAATGGCTAAAGTGGATAGCCTTTTTAGAAAGGTTCTTCGGTCAATAATGCCGTGGGCATATTCATCATACCAATCAAACGCTTCTTGAGGGATCAAGGGGGTATTATTTGTTTTACTATTCATTTGCTTGCTAATTGAAGGTGTTGTCATCTTTAGGGGCATCAGCTTTAAGGGAACATTTGAATAAGCCTAATGCAAAGTATTGATAATTCCAATGTGAACTGATGATTAGAAAGATTTAATCTATGTTATAGAATAAAACCCTACCTTAAACCCAATGAATTAGCGCGCGGTGATAGACCAATAAAGCTAATTGCGAGAAAATAGTTAAGTAATTTCATTAACATAAGAAAGTTATGAGTGTATCGATAAATAGTTTACTTGAGCAGCTAGCTAGCGCAGCAGAAACCATAGAATTTTCAGAGGTGATGGAGGTTATTGCATCACATTATCATTATCAGCCAACCACATTTACGAACGGGCAATTAGTCAATCAGGCAGGAACCAATGAAGGTTCGTGTAAAATCTTTGCGTTTGCCAAGATGCATCAGCTATCTGAACAAGCAACATTAAATTGTTTTGGCAAATATTATCGAGAAGATGTCCTTGCAAATGAGCAGGGTGATGATCACGGTAATATTCGTAGCTTCATTAAAAATGGCTGGGCAGGTATTTCGTTTGCAGGGCAAGTGCTGACAGCGCAATAGTCAACCTAGTCAGTAAATTTTACCAAGCTTAGCTCGTGTTAATCTGAGATCTTTTTCTGTAAGTTAAAAAGAGTAATACGTTCTAATTTAAACGGTTTGTAACTATTGAGTGGCGATCATCACTTGTTGATAGAAATAAAATACGTTACTAATAGTTGTTAATTAAACTCCTTTTTAAGTAATGAGTTAACAACAATGAACAAAAAATCATGGATAGTCATTAGTATAATGGCAGGACTTTTACAAAGTTCGTTGGTATTTGCAAACGAAAAATTAAACACTACAAGTGTGAGTAAAGAAATCATCCATGCCGATCAAATAGCCAAGCTATGCTTGAGTGATAAGTGGCAAAAGTCGGCATTAATTCAATTAAAAGATAACAAGTTTGAGCTCGCGGATCCTAAAATTAAAGCAGAGCTAGCCGCGCAATTAATGCATTGTTTGGCAAGTCCTGAGCCTTTATTACGCGATGGCATCGCTTTTACTGCACTAAGCCAATGGCTAAGATCTAACAGCTTTTCATCTTCGTTTTACCAACAAATGTTCACGAGTTTACTTGATACGCTCCAAGGAAATGTTATTGATGAACTTGGTATATATCAGCCTTTTGCCGCTTTAGTGTTATCAGAAGTTGTCCGCGTTGACAGAATTATACCTTATTTAGATGATATTCAACGGCAACAAGTTGTTGATGTGATCAGTCAATATTTACATTCAATAACAGATTATCGTGGTTTTGATGAAATCATTGGCTGGCGTCATGGTGTTGCTCATAGTGCTGATGTCATGTTACAGCTGTCATTAAATCCAGCGATTAATAAAGCTCAACTCGATAAAATGTTAAAGGTGCTGGCGGCTAAAATTAACCCTGATGAAAATCACTTTTATATTTACGGTGAACCACAGCGGATCGCTATGGCAGTGGTGTATATATTTTTAAAAAACCAACATTCAGTTACTGAGTGGGAAAATTGGTTGGGAAAAGTAACTAACCCACAGCCTTTATTT
>DAINNQ010000358.1:0-3194 GCA_036735825.1 Alteromonadaceae bacterium
TGGATTAACGTATGTGACAATAAAATCACGATCTATCATCATAAAGGCAGTTGCCGATTGCTCTAAAGCTGCTTGAATAAATGCACTTTGTTCATTGTTATCATTTGTCATAGTCGTATCATTTCCTGTTGAATCACTTTTCTCTTGTTGATCATTGTGTTTATTACTTTCAGCATTGGCTGCATCAATCATTGTGGTAGCTAAGGTGGTGTAAACTGCTGTCCATGCTCTTTTTAACGGGGTGTTAAACGCATCACCAAGCCCCACTTCTAAGGTTTTTAAAAGTGCGGCACCCACTGTGTCGTAATGAGCGGCTTTTACGCCATATTTCACATGTCCTATACCAAGTTTTTTTACTGCTGGTATTAATTTTTCAGGCTCATTTAATAACTTAACCGCTGTATCTAACATGGCCATCAGCTTTTTGCCTTGCTCAGTAATATCACTTTTAAACAAGGGTTTTAACGATGGGTCCATTTCAAACAAGGTGTTATAAAATATTTCCGCTGCCTGTGGCGCAATAGGTACGACTTTTTGCCAGCTTTCTTGAACTAAACTTATTTGTTTCGGCGTCATAGTTACTGTGTCCTTTCCCTAATTAATTGATTCAGCATGTTCATGCGAAGAATCAACCGGTGTTGCAGATAAGCCCTTAGGCTCTATGCTGTATAATTCATCTTGATCAAGCAAAGTTTGCGTATCAAGTAAGATAATTAATTTGTTTTCTATTGTGGCTAGACCTTTTAAAAAACAACGATCTATTTTATTTCCAAACTCGGGTGGCTTACGAATCGATGAGTTGGTAAATTTATATACCTCAGACACAGCATCAACCACAATACCTACTACCATAGGTTTATTTACATCTTTGCTACGCAAAATAATTGTCACTGTTTGTTCATTGTATTCCAGCGGTGGTTTACCAAAGCGTTGTCGTAAATCTATGATAGGAATAATGACTCCTCGAAGATTGATGACTCCTTTAAGATATTCTGGTTTGTTGGGTAACTCAGTGACTGAGCTCCATACACGTATTTCTTGTACACACAAAATATCAACGCCAAATTCTTCGCCGCATAATACAAAGGTTAGATATTCTTGTTCTTGTTCCATAATCTCTACCTTATTGAATATTCGTGTGATTTTGATGAGGTTCTAATTGTTGTAATGAAGAAACATTAAGTAAGGTCACAACATTATCGCCAACATTGACTAAACCATTGATGTAATGCTGAGGTACGCAACCACCAAAGGCTGGAGCCATTTTTATTTCGCTTTCATCAGCATTTAATACATCTGAAACGGCATCAACAACAAAACCTATCGTTCTCGACTTACCTTCATGCTCATGAGTTAAAACAATGACAACGGTTGTCTCAGTATAAATTGCTTCACCAATATTAAATTTAAGCCTTAAGTCAATAATTGGAACTATGATGCCGCGCATATTAATTACGCCACACACATAAGATGGAGAATTAGGTATTTTGGTCGGTTGCTCCCAACTTCTTATTTCTTCCACGCATAAAATATCAACCGCATATTGTTCTTCTTCAAGTTCAAAGGTTAAATATTGTTCACCGCTGGAGATGAAATCTATCCCCTCTAACGAATATTCGCCTTCTACAGGTATCTCTTCAGCTAATGTTTGAATATCCATTAAAATGTTGCCCCTTCAGCCAAAGAGTGATGATGCCTGTTGACTTGCTGAGCTTGATTGGCTTTTTTCATTGCCATTGCGATCATGCCAGGAATGTCTAGGATCATTGCTACAGAACCATCACCCAAAATAGTTGCTCCCGAAATACCTTCAACTTGCAAATAATTATCTTGCAAGCTTTTAATCACCACTTGCTGTTGGGCTAATAAATCATCGACCATCAGCCCCACTTTTTGGCCATCAGCTTCCACAACCACCAATAACGCGTTTTCAACTTGCTCATTTTCAGCAGTGATATTAAATAGGTTGCAAATAGGGATAACAGGGACATTATCTTCACGTAAACGGTATAAAAGCATGTCACCTGACACTCTATTAATCAGCTCAGGTTTTGCTTGGAGTGATTCAACAATAGTGATCAACGGCACGATATAAGTTTCACTGCCAACTTTGACTAATTGACCGTCTAAAATAGCTAAAGTTAACGGCAAATTAACTTTAAATGTTGAACCTTTTCCAGGCTCAGATTCCACTTGAATTCGGCCACCAAGAGATTGGATGTTCTTTTTAACCACGTCCATGCCTACACCACGCCCTGAAATATCACTCACTTCTTTGGCAGTAGAAAAGCCTGGCTCGAATATCAAATCAAACACTTGGCTGTCTGATAAGGTGGTATTTTCATCAACAATGCCTTTTTCTAACGCTTTATTGAATACGGCTTGGCGGTTAATTCCACCCCCATCATCGTTAATTTCTATGACGATATTTCCACCTTGATGGTACGCATCAAGAATAATAGTGCCTTTTTCTGGTTTACCATTGGCTAGTCGAACGTCTGAAGGCTCTATGCCATGATCAACTGCATTTCGCACCAAATGTACAAGCGGATCACCAATTTGCTCCATGACGGTTTTATCAAGTTCAGTTTGTTCTCCTTTTAAAATCAGCTCGATGTCTTTACCTGTTTTTTTAGCTAAATCATGGATTAAACGTGGAAATCGATTAAAAGCAAAACTGATAGGCAGCATACGAATTCGCATAACACTTTCTTGAAGTTCTTTCGTATTTTGCAGTAATTGTTCAAGCCCAGAGGTGAGTCGTTCCACCTTTGATAGATCAAAATCGTTACCGAGCTCTGATAGCATCGATTGAGTAATAACTAGCTCACCCACTAAGTTAATTAAACTATCAACTTTGTCAACACCTACTCGGATAGATCCGACATCAGTTTTTGCTTTGCTTGCAGGTTTCGCTGTAATCGGTTCTTCAGGTTTAGGTGTGCTAACCGCGGGTTCTAGCTGTGGTGTTACCTTATCATTGATCGGTTCTTCAGGTTTTTCATTTAATTGAGAGTCATTTTCTTGGACCTGCTCAACATTGCTCGCTATTATGGCGTCACCTGTATTATTTTCTATATAGTTAATGTTTAATCGGCATTCATCTTCAACCCATTCAAATACTTCTCTGATATCTGCTTCACTTGCCGAAGAACTAAGCGTTAATTGCCAACTTAAATATAATTCTTCAGGAT
>DAINNQ010000359.1:0-3191 GCA_036735825.1 Alteromonadaceae bacterium
ACCAACATTAGAGTAAAAACTCTTTCAGCGCTTGTATTAGTTCACATTCAGCCAAACGCCCTATTAAACATAGCTTGTATAAATAACTTACCTAGTTAAAAGTTATAAAAATAGTTGTTGCTTTTTAGCTTAATACTGGCAAAGTGAGCCCAACAGCTAATTTGATTACCTGTTGTTTGTGCAGTATCACTTTCTTATCCGATAAAATTCCTGCGGTATTCAACCTAAATTAACTGTCCACAATCAATTTTCTAAAAATTGTATAAATCAATCTATATTAAGGAGTAGCGCTTCAATGTGTTCGATATTTGGTATATTAGATATAAAAACTGGTGTAGAGGCATTACGCCCAATAGCCATAGAATGTTCCCGCTTATTACGTCATCGAGGTCCTGACTGGTCAGGCGTTTATCATAACGATCATGCCATATTAGTGCATGAACGATTAGCGATTGTTGGAACAGAAAATGGTGCCCAGCCATTATACAATGACGATAAAACGCATGTATTAGCCGTTAACGGCGAAATCTATAATCACAAAGCTTTAGCTAAAACATTAACCGTAGATTATGACTTTAAAACGGGTTCAGATTGCGAAGTAATTTTGCCGTTATATGAAGAACATGGCGTTGAATTTGTTGATAAATTACAAGGCATGTTTGCTTTTTGTTTATATAACGCCAATGACAATAGTTATTTAATTGCTCGCGATCATATTGGTATTATTCCTCTTTACACGGGTTACGACGAGCAAGGCAATTTTTATGTAGCTTCAGAAATGAAAGCTCTAATGCCTGTGTGTAAAACAGTGAGTGAATTTCCTCCAGGGCATATTCTTGATAGTCGTGTTGGTAAAGTACAAAAATACTATAAACGTAACTGGCAAAAATATTCTGCCATTAAAGATAATCACACTAGCCAAGTAAAATTGCGTGAAGCATTAGAAGAGTCAGTGAAAAGTCATTTGATGACCGATGTACCCTACGGTGTATTATTATCTGGTGGTTTAGACTCATCGTTAATTTCATCTATCACCCAAAAGTTTGCTGCCCGTCGCATTGAAGAAAATGATCTAAGTGAAGCATGGTGGCCTAAAGTTCATTCTTTTGCCTGCGGTTTAAAAGGCTCACCTGATCTTGCCGCTGCGCAAAAAGTTGCTGACAGTATTGGTACTATTCATCACAGTGTTTTATTTACTGAACAAGAAGGTATCGATGCACTAAAAGAAGTGATTTATCATTTAGAAACTTACGATGTCACCACTATTCGCGCTTCTACTCCTATGTATTTAATGGCCCGTAAAATTAAAGCCATGGGGATAAAAATGGTGTTGTCGGGTGAAGGTGCAGATGAAATCTTTGGTGGCTATTTATATTTCCACAAAGCGCCAAACGCTCAAGAGTTTCATGAAGAATTAAACCGTAAACTTGAAAAACTACATATGTTTGATTGTTTACGCGCGAACAAATCCATGTCTGCATGGGGAATTGAAGCACGCGTGCCATTTTTAGATAAAAACTTTATGGATGTTGCTATGCGCATTAATCCTGAAGACAAAATGTGTGGCAACGGTAAAATGGAGAAATCAATTTTACGTTCATCTTTTGAAGGTTATTTACCTGATGAGATTTTGTGGCGTCAAAAAGAACAATTCTCAGATGGTGTTGGTTACTCTTGGATAGATGGCTTAAAAGCGCATGTTGAAGAGCAAGTATCTGATCAACAATTAGAGAACGCGAAATTCAAGTTTCCTGTAAACACTCCAGATACAAAAGAAGCGTATTATTATCGTTGTATTTTTGAAGAGCACTTCCCGCTTCCTTCAGCAGCTGAATGCGTTCCTGGCGGTAAATCTGTTGCTTGTAGTACACCAGAAGCATTAGCTTGGGATGAAGCTTTTAGTAAAATGGTTGACCCATCAGGGCGAGCTGTTTTAAGTGTGCATAACGACAGTTATAAATAACCATCATACGAAATTTTAATCGTATAAAAAGTAAAAAAAGCCGATGGATATTTGATATCATCGGCTTTTTTGTAAAATAGACAAAATAATTGCTTTAAACTATTAAAACTTAGAGCAATTTGTTTTAAAGTTAACGTTTGAAAATCTCTTTGTAAGGCTAGTTGTTGTGTCGAATCGTGTTGAACCTGAAATCCCTAATATTACACTTGATCAAGACCAAGTGAAAACATCACGTGCACAATCGGCTGGGCAACATAAAAAGGTCAGTGAACCATTAACTGCAGCTAATGCAAGTTCATCTACCGCAAATAATATTTTCACCATTATTATTTATTTAGCATTAGCTGGTGCAGCTTGGTTTTTTTATCAAGAAAATCTTAAATTGCAATCTGCCATTGCTCAATCAGAAGAGCGAATTCAGCTGCTAGAGAATCAATTATCTGCTACGGGTGAAGAAATGGGTGAGTCGACCGTTGCCCTTAAGATCAAACTAGAAGCCATCACTGAAAAAACAGAGAAACTTTGGGAAGAAATGGATAAGCTTTGGGCTTCAGCATGGCGCAGAAACCAAAGTGAGATCAAAGATTTATCATCTGCCAGTAAAAAACAAGATACGACAATTATCGAGCAAGCTAAACAATTACAAACGGCGTTAACTGGCATTAATGGTTTAAAAGATAAATTAACATCAACCGAATTTAATATTGAAGCATTAGCTGAAAAAATGACAGCTGCAAATAATGTTCAATCAGAGTTAACTAAATTAGCTGCTAAACTAGCGAGTCTTGAAGAAAAATCTTCAGGTAGAGATAGCCAACAAATGGAAGTTGCTACGAATGTCAACCAACTTGATTTGTCATTAACATTATTGATTGAACGTTTAGAAAAACTCGAGAAATCACAATTATCGACGAATTCTATTCAACCTTAATCAACTACTCATCAACCAATAAACTATCAGTTATACCAATGGAAATAAATGATTGACCATTCAGCGAGAGTTAAAAAGCTTAGAGGCAAGGCATTGATTGCCGAGAATGGTTATTCCCTTGGCAAAATCAAAACGTAAGCATATAAGCCTTTTAAACTCGCCTTTAGGAGCTCGTCAGGAAAGTAATAACTTAACAAATTGCTTTGATGGAGAATGACTACACCTGCATCAATTTGCTTTGCTCTTACTCCCCTGACGTAGCTCTGAAGTGACTAATTCTTTATTTTCATTGGTATT
>DAINNQ010000360.1:0-3188 GCA_036735825.1 Alteromonadaceae bacterium
CGAGAATACGATATTAACAAAAAAACAGTGAAAATTTAGATTCGCTGTTTAGGTAAGTATTTAATAAGAATTAAAATATATTTTAGAGAATTGACATGAAATTATATGGTTATTGGCGCTCATCAGCCGCTTATCGAGTAAGAATTGCTTTACACTTAAAAGAGATAGCATTTGAATCCATTCCTGTGCACTTAATAAAAGATGGTGGACAGCAGCATAGTGATGATTATGTTCAATTAAATCCTACACATCTTGTTCCGACATTGGTTGATGGTGATTTAACCTTGAATCAGTCGTTGGCAATTATTGATTATTTAGAAGCGAAATATCCTCAAGCTTCACTATATCCAAAAAACATGGCAGATAAGGCTTTAGTGCAAGCGTTAACATTAGACCTAGCCTGTGAAGTTCATCCGTTATGTAATTTAAGAGTGCAACAATATTTAGTGACTGATTTGGCGTTACCTGAACAAGCTAAGCTTGATTGGAGTCATTATTGGATGAATAAAGGTTTTATAGCGATAGAACAAAAATTAAAGAAAACATCGGGTCAGTATTGTTTTGGTGATCAAGTTTCTGTAGCAGATTTATGCCTTGTTCCACAAGTTTATAACGCTAATCGTTTTGCTGTTGATATGTCGAGTTTTCCTTTAATAAATGCAATTGTCGAGCGTTGTAATCAGTTACCAGCGTTTATAAAGGCGCTACCTGAAAATCAACAGGATGCACAATAGTTTTATTAATGAATGAGGAGCAGTTCTGAGCACAAGTGATACATTATTAGTGAGATTATTATTTTCTTCATTGATCGCCATTAGATCAATTAATATGTATCAATTGGTAAAATCAGGCTTGCAACTCTGCGTAAAAAAAGTTGCAATAGCTGCTAAGTATTTCTAGATAATTAAAACAGCATAGTTTTTGATGCGTTATAATTATTATCATGGTTTGTAAAATAAGGTCAGTATGGAAAATTCTCCTCAACCATCATCAGTTACATCATCATGGGGATTGATCGGTGGGATTATTGCCGTCGTTTTGTTGGCATTAGCTTGGGTGTTATTGGGTAAAAGTGAACCACAGATAGCAGAAAATGCATTCGAAGAGCCGATAGTTGTAGTTGAACCTGAAGAAGTCATTGAACCATCACCAGCTCCTTTAATCATTGAACCTGAAATTGAAGAAGAAGAGGTTGTTGATGAAGTTATCAAACAAGGGCCTGTTTTACCAACCTTGCAAGAAAGCGATCAATGGTTAGCTGAAAAATTACCAACCATTACTTGGCGAAAAGAGCTATTAAAACTGGTTATTGATGACGATATGATCAGAAGGCTTGTCGTTTTTACTGACAATTTCGCTCAAGGAATTTTAGCTTATGAACATAGCCCTTTAATTAAACCTAACACTTCATTTTCAGCGAGAGAAATTAATGAAAATGGTCAAGTAGTGATCAAATGGGATGAAACCTCATCAAGGCGTTTTAGTTTATATGTTGACCTGCTGCGTTCTGTAGATAGCGATACGCTTGTCAGTTGGTATTATGAATTAAAACCGTTAGTTGATGAAGCCTATCGAGAGCTTGGTTATCCTAATGAAGATTTTACAGATATTTTGCAAGAAGCGATGACGAAAGTATTGGATATGGACATTCCTAAAGAACGTTTAGAGTTAACGCGTTCAAGTGTTATGTATCAATATAAAAATGAAGAAATTGAAAAGCTAGATGATGCCGAAAAGTTGATGCTAAGGCTCGGAAAAGAAAATTTATTAGTGATTAAATCCGTGCTACTTGAAATTAGTGAAAAATTGGCAAGAGAAAGAGATTAGTTTTTGTTTCCAGACATTCCAGAAGAGCTTCCTAAAGCGAATCATAACTTAGCAAAGAAGCTAGCAAGGAAAATATTAACGGTTAGCGGTTGGCAAGTCGTAGGTCAGTTTCCTAAAGAGAAGAAGTTTATTCTAATTGTTGCTCCTCATACTTCTAACTGGGATTTTATTGTCGCAATGTTAGTTATGTTAGCCTTAAATATTAACGTTAGATTTATGGGGAAAAAAAGTATTTTTATCGGCCCATTTAAGTGGTTGCTCGAAAGCTTAGGCGGTGTAGCAATAGATCGTCAACACCCCCATGGTATTGTAGGGCAAATGGTTAGCTTGTTTAATAACAGTGAAAAAATGATTTTAGGGCTTGCTCCTGAAGGTACACGCAGTAAAACCGTTGAGTGGAAAAAAGGATTTTTATATATAGCTAATCAAGCTAATGTGCCAGTTATTCCAATCAGTTTAGATTTTGCGAAAAAAGAAGTTGAGATCCTACCTCAACATCAAGTTTGTCACGATATAGACAAATCATTAACCCAGATAAAATCATTATATTCTCAAGTTTGTGCAAAAAATCCGCACTTAGTTTGATTTTCAATATCTTCGCTTGCATCAATCATAGCGATTAGCGATAATCATCCCCGCTAGTTATTAGCAATTCTATGGTGACCCTTTTGGTCCCTTCGCAATGATACTCTGTGAACTCGGCCAGGTCCGGAAGGAAGCAACCGCAGCAGACGACTCATGTGCCGGAGTGAGGCTATTAGGGTTACCACCATCTATTTTTAAATCTCTTTCATTTCAGTTTAAATACAACATTATTTATTCTGTGCTGATTATTTCTTAACAATCAATAATTTCGTTGTCTCTTAAATTTTTCTTGTATATATTGGTTTTGCTGTATAGATAAGGAATTTACATGACACTTCAACTAGTTGACGCCATCGCTCAAGAAAAGGAAGCGGCTAATATTTTTGAGTTATTGCCGGGAAAGATGTTAGATATTCAAATTAATCATCCTGTTCAAGTTCGTCTAAAAGTGCCCCTTATAGGCTATGAGCTCGGTAAGTATATTATTTTAAAGTATCCTAACGTTCCAAAATCAGTGAATTATAGTGATGTTTTGGTTGAGGGTAATGTTGCCGTTGTCAGGTATTTATTAGAAGGTGATCAAGGCTGCTGCTTTGCTTTTAGAGCTACAATTAAAAATATTACCCAGAAGCCAGAAAAGTTCTTAATATTAAATTACCCAAGCAAAATAGAAAACCGTCAATTACGTCTTCATCAACGAATTGTTACTCATTTACCCGCAGCCATATCATTGCATGAACCTGATAAAAGCAATGTAAAAATCAATGGCATAATAG
>DAINNQ010000361.1:0-1289 GCA_036735825.1 Alteromonadaceae bacterium
AGCATAAAAATAAGCCGCTAATCCATATTCACTGTCATTTGCCAAATCGATAATGTCTTGCTCATCAGCAAATGAAATAATCGCAGAAACTGGACCAAATATTTCATTCTTCGCAATCGGCATGTTATTCGTTACTTGAGTTAATATGGTGGGTTGATAAAACATTCTCCTAACGGATCAGTTTGACCACCAATGAGAATTTTGGCACCTTCTGAGACAGAGTCCTTCACCAGCTGAGTCACTTTCTTAACCGCATTTTTAGAAATCATCGGGCCAATATTACAGTTTACATCGAGTCCATTCCCTAAGGTTAATTTAGCCACTTCAGCGTGATATTTTTCAGTAAATTCGGCTAACACCTGTTGCTGAACAAAGATGCGATTAGTGCAAATACAGGTTTGTCCGGCATTACGGTATTTAGATTCGATAGCCCCTTGAACAGCAGCGTTTATATCCGCATCATCAAAAACAATAAATGGCGCGTTTCCGCCAAGCTCTAATGACACTTTTTTTAGGGTACTGGCACATTGCGCTGCTAAAATTTTGCCAACACGGGTTGAACCTGTAAACGTAAATTTTGCGATATCGGCATGCTCTGTTAGCACTTTGCCAATCTTGTCGGCGTGCTGACTTACCACCACATTAAATACGCCAGCAGGAATTCCCGCTCTTTCAGCTAATTCAGCCAGAGCAAGTGCTGAAAAAGGTGTTAATTCTGAGGGGCGAACGATAAAGGTGCAACCTGCAGCAAGTGCCGCCGCCGCTTTGCGAGTGATCATCGCATTTGGAAAATTCCATGGCGTAATTGCTGCCACTACCCCAACAGGTTGTTTTATCACGACAATGCGTTTGTCAGAAGAAGGTGAAGGAATCGTATCCCCGTATATACGTTTACCTTCCTCGGCAAACCATTCTATAAATCCTGCCCCGTAGGCTATTTCCCCTATGGCTTCAGCAATTGGCTTACCTTGTTCAAGTGTTAAAATACGCGCTAAATCTTCTTTGTGAGCAAGGATTAGCTCAAACCATGAATGGAGGAATTTCGCTCGTTTATTCGCAGATAATGCCGACCAAGCAGGTAAAGCTTGTTTAGCGGCACTCACCGCTTGCTTTGCCATATTTTCATCGGCATCAACCACTTGAGCAATACATTGACCCGTTGAAGGATCATCAACAGAGAAGCTATTGCCCTCTAGTTGCCATTGTCCTCCAACATAAGAAGCGGTTTTAACAAGGCTTTTATCTTTAATTTCTTCCATTATTCCGATCCTGTTATTGCTCTTTATTCA
>DAINNQ010000361.1:1389-3181 GCA_036735825.1 Alteromonadaceae bacterium
AAATGCTCAATGAACAGACATGAGTTCTAGGCATTTTTGATTCATTATGAACATTTCACATGAATCATGAGTGCCCATAATTAGTGCGCTTTAACGTTCAAGCTAGTGCAAATTTAACTCAGACAAATAGTTTAAACCACCTAATCTGCTGTTTATTAACACATTTTACTAATGGCATTTACTTTGCTCTAGATTGCATAAATGTTGCGAGTAATAGACATGGTCTCTTTAGTGACGCTAAGCAAAGCACTCGCAGATAAATTATAAAATGTAGTAGGAAGTATACTATGGGTTCAAACGCACAGACTCAATCATTAGATAAAGAAAAAATCGTTGTTGTTGGCAATGGCATGGTGGGTAACCATTTTGTTGAACAGCTCAGTCAAAATAAAGATTATCACATCACGGTTTTATCTGCTGAATCTCGTTTAGCTTATGATCGCGTTCATCTTTCAGAATACTTCGCGGGTAAAACAGCTGATGATCTAGCCCTGACTACCCCAGAAACTTATCAAGAATTAGGTGTTGAATTTCATTTAGACGCCAAAGTCACTCAACTTGATAAAGCCAATAAAACGGTAACTACCGAGCAAGGACAAACCTTTGCTTACGACAAACTTATTCTAGCAACAGGTTCATTTCCTTTTGTTCCGCCTATTCCAGGCAAAGAACGTGAACATTGCTTAGTTTATCGAACAATAGATGACTTAGAAGCCATTCAATCATCCGCGAACAAAGGAAAAGTTGGTGTTGTTGTTGGTGGCGGCTTATTAGGTTTAGAAGCCGCAAATGCCCTAAAAGAGCTAGGTTTAGAAACGCATGTTGTTGAATTTGCACCGCAATTGATGGGCGTTCAATTAGACTCTTCTGGTGGCCAACTTCTTAAGAAAAAAATCGAAGACTTAGGAGTCACCGTTCACACCGAGAAAGCAACTCAACAAATTGTTGATGGCGAAGCATGTTTCCACCGTATGGAATTTGCTGATGGAAGCTTTTTAGAAACCGATGTTATTTTGTTTTCTGCGGGTATTCGCCCGTATGATAACCTTGCCCGTGATTTCGACCTGCAATTAGGTGAGCGCGGCGGTATTGTTGTTAATAATCAATGTCAAACCTCTGATGCCGATATTTATGCCATTGGTGAATGTGCGCTGTGGAATAACTTTATCTTTGGCTTAGTTGCCCCAGGTTACAGCATGGCGAAAGTTGCAGCCAGCCATATTCAAGGTGGTGATGATGCGTTTACTGGTGCAGATATGAGCACCAAGTTAAAGCTAATGGGTGTAGAAGTTGGCTCAATTGGCGATGCACATGCAAAATCTCAAGGTGCCCAATGTTTCACTTATCAAAATGACCGTGATGCAATTTACAAAAAAATCGTGGTCAGCCAAGATGGTAAAACCCTACTTGGTGCCGTTTTAGTTGGCGATACCAGCGAATATGACTCGTTATTACAATACGCGCTAAATGGCATTGAATTACCTGAAAACCCTGATGCACTGATTTTACCAAGCAGCGGTGAAAAGCCGACATTAGGCATTGACGCCCTACCTGACACCGCCACCATTTGCTCATGTTTAAATGTGACTAAAGGCGATATTGTTAACGCGATTGATGCCGGTGATAACACGTTAGCCACCATTAAAGCAACGACTAAAGCCAGTAGTGGCTGTGGCGGTTGTAGCGCGTTATTAAAATCAGTTGCCGATCATGAATTAGGGAAACGTGGCGTAGAAATCAGCACAGATATTTGTCAGCATTTTGCTTACAGCCGAACCGAGCTGTTTCATAT
>DAINNQ010000362.1:0-3180 GCA_036735825.1 Alteromonadaceae bacterium
CTCATAATGGTGTGGTTTATATCCTGCGGGGACATTACAGGTTTGCAGTTCTTTAGCGCTAAGCGGTTTTGCATTGGGCGCATCTAACTGCCCTGTGGTTAATGCTCTATGTTGAGCATCACGGATCCTTTTTCCCGAAAAAGTGGTGATATTTAAACTTAATAATAAAGTGCCAATTACAGCCAAAATGCCGTAAAAACTAAACGGTACACTAGAGAAGAAAAACGCAATTCTGTCTGCCTCCGTTGCTAGAAACGAAACCCCTGGCACAAAAATTAATGCTTGAATATAAGCTGGCCATGCATTGAATGCTATCACTGAAGCGATAGGTGATGCGGTTGAATCAACAATATAACTCATTTCTTCGTGGCTTACTTTCGCTTTATCCGCAAGCGGTCTAACAGTAGTTCCGACTAAAACTGTGCTCATAGTGCCACCTTGGAAAAACAATATTCCCATAAACCAAGACACTAACTTTGCAGAGCGAGGCCCTTTGACATAATGATCCGTCATATATTGAGCAAAGGCTTGAGCAGCCCCCGTTTTTGACCAAATACCAAGCAAGCCGCCTAAAAGCCATAAATACAGCAACAATAACCCAGCCGCGCCTTCACTCGCCAAGTTAGGAATAATAACACTGTCAGTTAAATCATAATCACCAAGCATTAACGCCCCAACAACAATACCACCAAATAATGCCGTTAACGGTTCACGTGTGATCAAGCACAAAGCTATGGTTATAAAGGCTGGTAACAACGACCATAAACCGTAATGAAAGGCAGGTTTAAGCAAAAAGAGTTGCTGCTTTTCATCTATAACCCATTGCTGTTTAAGCTCGGGCGATTCAACAATATTGGCTAAATTTTTCTGGTTTAATGGAGATAAATGATAGGGCGTTGGCGCTTTAATAATGACTTCTTTGCCCTTGAATTTATAGGCATTATCATCCTGCTCAGTTTGATAAACATCATAAACATACGATTGTTCTAACCACGTTTTATCAACATGATGATGAATGTAAATCGCTAACGCGAAAGAGCTGGCAAAAATAATGAGCGCAAAACGATTGAGGTTAGAAAAGATATTTAAGTTAGACAACATACGAATTCGATGCTCTTACTGGCATTTGATTTTAGGTAAGTATGCCATTGAAGCAAACAGATTAACATTCTCAAATTGCTACAATCATTTAGCCCATAACCAAAAAAGCGCCAGATGGCGCTTTCTCGTTTAAATTTAAAAATCTAAATTAAATACTAATTCATCAAATCTATTCTGATCTATTTAGCATCGCCAATTGCGCATGTTGGCCTTGCTCACGCTCAACATATTTTAGCCATTGCTTTGCGGTTTTAGCTGACTCTTTAAAGTCTTCAGCAACTCTTAATGCATATAACGACTTTTCAAATTCATCAAGATTAAAATGGCTCATACCTAAGATTAAGTGCATATCACCTTCTCTTAAAACACCGCCGCGCTCTAAAGCTTTATCTGCTGAATCGATCGCTAATTGCCATTTTTCTAGATTTAAATATGCTTGTGCTAATTGAGCATCAAATTTACCTGTTTCAGCAATTTCAGACGCTTTAATCAACACAGGTATCGCTTTAAGATCATCTTTTGCCGCGACATAAGACTGAGCTAACATTTCTAAATTACGCTCAGTAGCAACGATTTGTCCGTGGGCAATTTCATCATTTAGCACTTTTGCTGCTTTATAAGGCGCACCATGAAAACGATACATTTGCACTAATGTGAGAATGTCCTGCTCTTTGGTGATAAACCCTGCCTGCCAAGCCGCTTCCATTACCGCCATTTGCTTATCTTCAGCACCAATTTCACCGTACATGCCTGCTAATTGCAGCCAATACTCCGCTTTACCATATAAACGTACTAGCTCTTCCATCACTTTCGTGACGTTTTCTGGTTGTTTTAATTCATAATAATTTGCACGTTGTAATATTAACCAGTTTTCTTTCGGCACTTCATTATTTGCCGAAGCAACTTCAATCGCATTATTGATGGCAATAATTGATTTATCATACTGTTTGTCTTGATAATAAACTTGCGAAAATAATGCATGTTGATTAGCCATTAATGGCTTAGCATTTTGAGATTGCCATTGAGTTAAATACGCTAAGGTTTTTGAGTAGTTTTCTTGCTGCATTGACAGCTGGGCTAATGAATACAAGGTTGATAGGCGAAGTGACTCAGGTATGGCCTGCTCAGCAACTACTTGCTCAAAACTTGCTATGGCTTGGGGTAAATCTTCACTGGCATAATGCATAAAGCCATAAAAATTCCATAACATCGCTTTTTCATAACTGTTTAAGCTGCTTGAGCGTTCTTTCACTTCATCTAAAACCGCTAAACCACCCGCTTTATCACCTGCGTCTGCAATTTGCTGTGCACGTGCAAGTTGAGTGTAAACGCGGTTTCTCATCGCAGGTACGCGTACTGACGCGGGTGCTTGAGATTTGCTTTGAGCAGTTTGGGCTTCATTTTGATCTGCTGCCATCGCTACTGCTGAGTGAGTAAATATCACTGGTGATAAATACATTGCACCCATTGTTATGATTGAACCTATGATTTTTTGCATGTTATCTCCCCCTATTAACCGTCAATTTCAAATGAAATTTTATTCTGTACGCCAGCAACTTCAGTCGCGGTTCCATCGACAACACGTGGCTTGTATTTAAATTTAAGTGCAGCATCCAGTGCAGCACGATCAAAAACACCTTCAGGTTGCGCTTCTATCACGAAAGGGTCACGCACTGAGCCATTCGTAGTTACGGTAAATTCAACAATTACGTAACCTTCTAAACCACGAGATTGTGCTCTTCGTGGGTATATCGGTGCCACTTTCACTATCGGTAGATAATCGCCGTCATTAGTGTCTAAGCTTAATCCACCAGCAAGCCCAGTATCGGCTTGAATTTCCGCAGAAAAGCTCGTGCTAACCGCATCAACATTAGGATTAGCCTGCTGCATTTGCGGAGCTTGCATTTGTGGTGGAGGCTCTTTCGGTTGAGGTGGTTTCTGTGGTTTGCGTTCTTTTTTAGCAACGGTTTCTTCTTGCTTAAGACGAATAAAGTCAAGCACATTACCGCGCGGAGGTTCAGACATAACATCATTCCCTCCTGCAATTAAACGTTGCATGCTCCACAATAAAGCTAACGT
>DAINNQ010000363.1:0-3179 GCA_036735825.1 Alteromonadaceae bacterium
CTTAAATCGTAAATGTCGTCCATAGTGCCTATAAACACTAACAAAGCAGAAGAGATAAAATATAAATTCAGTAGTTGACTCTGTTCAATAAAAATAGTTGAAGCGATTAATACCCCAGTATAAATTGAAATACCACCAATAAGAGGAATGGCACCATCGTGGTTTTCCCTTGCATTAGGAACATCAACAAGGCCAATATGCGGAGCTAAAGGCAATAAAACTTTAATGGTGAAAATTGAAGCAATAAAAGCAACAATCAGTGCGCTTAATGTTAAAAGCATTAATTAACCCTAATATTTTTAGTGAATTACTCATTTTTGAGCAACTTACAAAATTGCGACAATTATAATAGCCTCTGAAATACTAAGCCAGAGCAAATTGAAAATAATTACCTTGATTTATCTCTAATAATTCTATTTTACAGATAATCACACCTTTAAAAACGAGAAATAGCCGCTACAGCCACAGCTGCTTGATATACAATTTGTGTTGCTGCTTGCCATAATGATAAATCTTCCATGTAATAGGAATCTAATGGTACAACAACAGTATCTCCCGGTTTTAATTCATTATTCGTATTTGCAAACCAGTTACTATCATCCGGAATTTCAACAGCACCATTTGCTTTTATTACATAAATTCTGTCATTGTCCGCTTGCTTTTTACTACCTCCACTTAGGTTCACATAATCGTAAGCGGTGAAGCCAGTTTTATAAATATGCGATGAAGCAACCTGCACTTGGCCAACAACATTAATAGAGTTTTGTTTCGCTGGAATATAAAGCACATCGCCATCTTCTAAAACAACATCAAATTCACTATTTGATACAATAAGTGGGATATCAACGACTAGGCGGCCGATTGGTTCAACATTAGTTAAATCAGCTAATAACTGACTAGTCTGCTCATAATCAAAGGAACTATTGCCATCTTTATCGGATAAGTTTTTAGACGCAATTTCCATTCGCAGGCTTTCAGAAACTTTAACTAAGTTTTTAAGTTCTAATTGCTTTAGCTTTTCACGCGTAAATAAGGATGCATTGAGGTATGCATAATCTGTAAACCCTCCTGCGCGTTCAATAAGTTGACCAAGAGTTTCTCCACGGCGAATCGTATATTTACCAGGAAACATAAACTCACCTCGTAGCTCTACGATATGATTTTCTTGCCAAGCAGGAATATGATGGATGTTTAACCTATCTTTACTTTGTAATAATTTGTTCTCGTTTTCATCGCCATTTAACGCAGCAAGTAAATTTACTTTAAATGCTAATTTAACTGCTTGGCCATCAACTATTTCATTACGCGTCATTTCAGAATTTTGCAAGAAAGCTGATTCTAATAATCCACCAGAAGCTTTAAGCAAGTCATCTACTCGACCGTTTTTAGCAAGAGGATAGATACCTGGATATTTGACAGCGCCATCAACTTCGACCATTTGTAAAGGTTCACCTGATGCTGCTTGACGCTTTAACTGCTCGATTACTGGAGCTAATAAACGTTTTCTAGAAAAGAATCCCAATTCTCTTATTTCAGGTACTTTTTCAACTCCACCTGTCAATTCCTCAATAGATTTATATGTTTGCTTTAAAGTTTCTTCCGCTTGATTGATTTCTGCTTCTAGTTGTAGCTTATCGCCTGAATCTTCTTCACCATAATGCTGCCAAAACATACGTTCTTCATACATCTTTTCAGCACTTTCTCTTTCTAAAGCAAATAGTTCTAATTTAGTTAACGCAAGGTTATCGAGTGAATCAATATTTGTGCGAGGAACTTCAACATTTGAAAAAACTAAGATTTTATCTCGAGAGTTTAACTTAATATTATCAGTTGACTGTGGATCACTAATCGCATTAAAAACGCTAAATTGTAATACTTCAATATTTCGACCAATATTTTTCTCTCGTATCACTAAGCTATACGTCAAGTCAGCGTCGTCTTCTAAATATGCATGAATATTGGGGAAAACATCACTAATTCTTTGACCTTCAAGCCATTGATATTTTCCGGGTCTTGTCACAGCTCCTATAATAGTTACGGAATCTTCAAATAATTCTGAAGTTTTCATAACCTTTATATGATCACCGTTTTTGACTAATCCCGATAATTCTTTTTGTTTTGTTAGGTCGACATTTCTAACTGTTCTGAGGTTTTTATCATTAAAGCGTTCAACTACAGTTGCCGATGGATAGGCAGAAGGTAAAAGACCTCCAGCCATTTCTAGTGCAGTTTTGAAGGTTTCGTTGCCCGCTAACTCATAGATAGCTGGTCGATTGACTTCACCATCGACAGTGATTCTTTCACCAACCGAGTTAATAAAAACCACATCACCTGACTTAAGCAAGGCATCGTCAGATGAGTCTCCATTGATTAGCAAGTCGTATAAATCGATAGTGCTGATCAACTTACCTGCTCTTTTTAGTTCAATATTGCGTAATGAACCTATATCGTTAATTCCGCCTGCAGATAAAATTGCATGAGTGATACTTGATAATGAACTTAATACATATTGCCCTGGCTTAAATGCTTCACCTAAAACAAAAACACGAATAGAACGCAAATTAGATAAGGTAGTAACAACATCAACGCCTAATATTTTTTTGCTTATTTCATTAGCTAAAAACTTTTTCGCTTCTAAAAATGTCATACCAGAAACAGCAAATGGACCTAATTGTGGTATTACGATTTCACCTTGACGAGTTACTGTAAGTTCATAATCAAAGTTTTCTTTGCCAAATATTTGAATAGATAGGCTATCACCTGCTCCGACAACATAATCATCAGGAACAGCTATGTCTAATGTGGGGGCAAATGTTGAAGGCGAATTTGCAAAAACATCATAACCAAAGGGTTTAGGTTTACCATCATCTTCTTCTTGTTCGTTTTTTGTGTCTTGCATATCTAACACAGGATTACCGAACTCATCAAACTGTGTTCCTCGAGGAAAATATTGCTGTAACGTTTGTTCTGGCTCGGAGATACTACTTTTTGACTGAGATAATTGAGCTTGTAAGGCACGTAAATCTATACCCATACTTTGTGCTAAAGCTTTTTGTTGCGCAGGAGGAAGCTTTCTAAACTGTTCGAGTTGTTGCGGAGAAATATTGCTAGGCAATTGGGCAGCATTAACGACATTAATACATGCTAAACATATTAATAATGAAAAAAGTCGTTTGATT
>DAINNQ010000364.1:0-3166 GCA_036735825.1 Alteromonadaceae bacterium
AAGTTGGAGCTTAGTGTCTAATCAAAATGGTCTTGTTAACTCTGAAGATATACACATAATATATTCTTCCATTTCTTGTGTGCTAGCAGGTGCAGTATTTGGCGACCATTGTTCACCAATTTCAGACACCACCATTTTGTCCTCATTAGCTTGTCAATGTGATCATGTAGATCATGTTAGAACACAGATGCCATATGCACTTTTTGTTGGCGTCATTGCTCTTTTAAGTACGCTAGCTACTGGTTTTGGACTCTTTTGGTGGGTCACATTTATCATAGCTATTCCGATGCTGTGGTTTGGTTTGCATCGGTTAGGCCAATCTAGCCAAGTTTAGACACCTTAAAAATTTTTCAAAAAGAGCAACTGATTGGTCTCAACCTACTTTAATAAAAATTAGGCTAGCAAATAAAAATCAAATCAGATGTTAGGTATCCATACTCTTCAATAAATTGTCAACTTTCGGCTATGGTGGTTATTGCAACTGTCGACTGTTAGCTTTTTCTTAATACATGCTCTTTACCAATACTTTCTAGCAACCAGGCTTGATAGAATTACCTTGCAGCCAAATAGGAAACTCTTTAGCTGGTAATTTGTAACCGTCCGAGCAACCCCATATACTTGGAACGCAGTGACAAAAACCAAGCGTTTCACGTCCGTTCTTGATGCCCTTGTTATAAATACTAACCTCCTAACTGTGACGTTATAGAATCTTTAACTTCTTTTTCATAATTCCCCACTAAATCAAGGCAAATATCTTCTGTACAGTAAGATACGAATTTAAACTTCTCTCCCTTTTTGCTTTCGATAAATAACTCATAAAGTGTATAAGATTTAAACTTGGTTTTGTTAACATCAACTTTAGATGAACCATCATCAAAGTCGGCAACTATATCCATATCATTTAAACGAAAATCCATGTAATAACTTCCGTTCGTAGAGTTCTTGCAAGAATAACTAACCGAAAACTTTTCGGGCTCTGTTTTTAATCGTTGTAATTTGATTTGAGCTTCACAGTCTATCGATAAAGTTAATTTATCTGGGAGTATATTAACAACAACTCCTTTCTCAGCTATTGCATAGGAGTGAAAAGAAAGAAGTAATAATATTATGCTAAGAATTTTCATTGAATCGTCCTTGTATTTTGTCCTTGTTAAACAGCTTGCTATGTTTCATTACCTATATTTAAAGGGTAAAAACCATTAAGTATTTTGGCTTTAAACTCTTTGCCTTCTTTATACCTCAATATTGTACCGCCCCATACAACCTCAGGATTATCCACTATTTGTTTAAGAAGTATATTTATGTGTGGAAATGTAATGAGTCGCATGGCTTCAGCTAAAGGTAACCACCGAATTTCTTCTATATTTTCGGGCGTCACCTGCTTTCCACCGTTTACGTTCGCATTAAAGAAGTGTCGGTTTGATACAGAATTAGTTTGCTTGTTCTGTTAAGTAAAGATCCCTTTTAAACTCGGTTTGGTAACTTTTAATCCATACTCGGTTGCTAACTTGTACAAATTTTCATTCGTGAGCTTTTTATCTTTACTGTAAAGCCCTGGGGTCACCCAAAAGTTAGTATTTTTAATTTTAACTACCATTAGTTGATTTTCACTATTGAAGATCAATAACCTATGAAATTCTGGAACTTCACCATTTTCTTGTGCAAACAAAGGTAAGATTAGAAAAGTTATTACTAATAAGAATATTCGATTCATTAATAACACCAAATTTTGACTGAAACATAACGCCTAGTTAAGAGGCAAATAGTATGTTGGTTAAAATTAGCGACGAAGGAGCAAAAGCCAACTGTTTTTTGTCCTGCTGAAATGACTTGTTAGCCGTATTTAAATCTGTAGAAGAAACCTACGAAGGTCTCGCTCTTGCCTCATGACATGTAATATATAAACCTTGTCACTATCCACTTTATAGAAAATACGACAAGGATTTACGTTAATCTCACGATAATTTAAGTTAATTAACTCTGGTGATCTTTTACCCGATTCGGGGTAGCTTTCTAACCTGGATATTTTATCAAATACTTTTTGAGTCAAATTTTTAGCCGCTTGAATATTACATAAAGCGATGTATTCCGCTATATCATTTAAATCATCGAGAGCTGGCGACGTCCATACTACTTCAGCCATTTGCTCATTTTCGCTTTTGCTTCTTGATTTGAGAATGTATTACCATTTTTTATTGCTTGCTCACCCCTTGCTACACCTTCAAGAATAGCCATTCTCTGTTGCATGAACTCATAATCTTCCACATCAACTAAATAAGCAGATGGTTGACCATGTTCAGTAATTAATACGGGTTCTTTGGAAGTGTGGAGATCTGCTAAAATTTTAGTAGCTTGACGTTTAAGCGTCGTAACAAGTTCAACTCTCATGATAACTCCAATATGTAATTAAATAATGTATCACAATAGTATCACATAAACTCGAGGTTACAACTATACGGCTATCACCTTGCTAAGCGGAAAATAATGGTTGGCTATAATCGCGAAGCGATGGCCAGCTGTTATTTTTCTTTTTGAGCAACTTGTTAGCTGCTGGTTATAATTAATAATGATAGCGACATGATATAACTGTTATATGACTATCACTAACGGCATATACAAGACGATTTGATTCATCCACACGTCTGGACCAAAAACCTGATAAATTTTCTTTTAGAGGCTCAGGTTTTCCAATCCCCTCAAATGGGGAACGCTTAGTTTCTGTAATTAATTTATTAATTCTTTTAAGCGTTTTTTTATCTTGCCCTTGCCAATATACATAATCAGCCCAAGCATCATTGGTCCACGCTAACAACCTAGTCATCTAATATTTCTCGCTCAATCACTTGAGCTGATTTAAATTGCTCAATAGAACGGGTTAAGTGAACTGCGTTAGCAGGTGACTTTAATAGATGAACAGTTTCCATCAAGCTGTTGTAATGATCCATAGACATAACAACAGCATCTTCAGAATCTCTACGTGTAATTACCGTATAATCAGCGTCGTTTACGACATGATCAAGCACAGATTTAAGCCCATTTCTTGCTTCAGTAAAAGATACAATTCTCATATTACCCTCTTTCTTAGTTGTACAGTTAATAAGACAAGTCTAACTAAAAATAATGACTTGTGCAAGATAATGTACAAGTTGAATTGAGGCAGCTAACG
>DAINNQ010000365.1:0-3160 GCA_036735825.1 Alteromonadaceae bacterium
CACTTGAAAAAGGTGCTAGATATTGGTCCTGCATTTATTTACAACGTGCCTGGCCGAACAGGTCAAGATTTAACCCCCAATATTATTGAGCCGCTATCAAGCCATAAAAACTTTGTTGGCGTAAAAGAATGTGCAGGCAATGAACGTATTGCTCATTATGAAAAACAAGGGATTGCTTGTTGGTCTGGTAATGATGATGAAAGTTTTGATGGCCGTCACAAGTTTGGTTCACATGGTGTGATCTCAGTAACGTCAAATATCATTCCTGGTTTAATGCGTCAGTTAATGGACAGTGAAAATAGTCAATTAAATGCGCAATTAAAAGGGTTAATGACTTGGTTATTTTGTGAACCTAATCCTATTGCGATTAACACAGCGTTAATGATGACCAAAGCTGTTGCGCCAAATTTCAGATTACCGTATCAAGCGTTAACCTTAGCTCAGCGCCAGCAAGGTTTTGAATTACTTTCACAGCTTAATCAGTCAGATTTAGTGGGTGATGAGTTACACCTTATGGCTGATGAAGACTTTTTATATAGTTAACTATCAACAGATCCTAATAAACGCACCTTTTCTGCCAGTTGAATTAAATTTGGTTTCAATTTAACTGGCAATTCAAAACTTTTCTGAATGTGCTCTACAGGGCAAACAAATGCCAATTTCACCGAGCATAATTGTAAATGTATCTCATCAGGCATAGCACGCTCTTTATCTCCATGTAACCTATCACCAACAACGGGTAAATTGATACTGGCAGCGTGTTTTCTGATTTGATGTTTTCTACCTGTTTCAATTTTCACTTCAAGTAAACTTAAGTGCTCTTTGGGTTGATACTCAAGCGGATAAAAAGTGCTTAGTGCATTTTTGCCATCAATTGGCGTTGAAACTTTTGTGCCTTTTTTTTCCGTATTATTTAACTGCGAAGATGATAACTCGGGGTTTTCTTGATTGTTGTCAATTTGAGACAAAATCTGTTGCGCCTCAAGTAAGTGCCCGTGAACAATAATGTGATAACGCTTTTCAAGGGCGCGTGTTTCAAACATCTTGCTAAATGCTTGCGCCATTTTTTTACTATGAGCAATAACCATCAAACCCGAAGCGGCACGGTCTAATCGATGGACAATAAATGCAGGTCGTTGAGGTTGTAACTGTGTTTCAGCCCAACGCGCAATAGTGCAATGATCACTCCATTTCGAGCCTTGGCTTAACATGCCATAAGGTTTATACCAAATACTGTATTGGTTACAATCTGCGATGAGTTGGGCAGGTAAGGGGGATTGTGCAAGTACCGCTTGGTCGTAATAAAAATGCAGAACATCATTTTCCTGCAATGCTTTTTTTACTTTTCTAATTCGCTGAGTTGATTTTCCTCGGGATAACCATAAAGCCCCTTTTAAAATTGCGCTTTTTAACTGGTTGATACTCAATGAATATTGCTGGCAATGCTGACTTAGAATTTCAATGATTGCACTATTATGTTCATTTATTGGCAAATGTAGTTCAAATTTTATCATGCTTGCAGATCAGTTTTTGTGTCAGTCAAAGCACTATTGTATCAACAGAAATAAGAAAATCGCACAAATAACCTGTTCATTTTGTTAATTGTGTTTAAACTTAGGGAATTTTTAATCATTCACCCTGACTGTAATAGGACAATTTAATGGAACGCGACTTATCCCTTTTTCCTGAAGATAATAATGGCAATGCATTATGGCAAATGTTGCAAGAGGGCGATGATTTAACCCAAGCTCGAGAAATTGAGTTTTCTGTGATATTTCCAGATCAAAAAATGGCACTGCAATTCGGGCAACTGTTGTTAGAAAATAACCAAAAGCTTTCTTTTTGCCCTTATCAAGATAATGACGAGTTTCCATGGGAGATCACGGCGTATCCCGAAATGCCAGCAACCTACGAAAATGTCATGGCCTATCAACACTTATTAGAAACCAGCTCGGCACCTTTAAATGGAAAGTTTGATGGTTGGTATTGTGTCAGTACTGGAAAATTATCGATATAAATGCAGAGTGTACGTTTTAAATCTTGTTATTATATTATTCGCTAGGTCATTTAAAGGAACGGTTTAACTGCCATGCCTGATTTATCTTCACTGTCATCTTTTAATAAAATGACCAGTAACTCATTTCATCAACAAAAAAACTTTATTAAGAAAGTGTTAGCTGGAAAAATTCAGCAGTGTCCTGTTTGCAAGCAGCCGTTAACTATTCAATTAACAGAAACTCATAGCCAATCAACAATTCAGTGCAAGAAAAAATGTACGGATATTGAACTCGACTGCACATAATCGAAAACCAAAAAGGATGAATTTTCATTCATCCTTTTGACTCATATAAAACCGAATGATACTAGCGATTTATTATAAAAACGTGCAGATTTCTTCAAGCGGCTTTTTAACTAAAGCGTGATGAGGAACTGTTGCATCTTCTGCTGGGTAGCCTGCGATCAATAACATATAGGCGCGGTCATTTTCAGGTCGGTTACATACTTTACTTAAAAATGACATCGGTTTTGGTGTATGCGTAAGGGTGACTAAACCACTTGAATGTAAAGCATTAATGAGGAAGCCTGTCGCAATACCAACGGATTCATGCACGTAATAATTGGTGTTTTTATCTTCCGTATGTATGCCACCTTTTTTCTGGCTAAAAATAGCGATCAGCCATGGCGCATGTTCTAAATAAGGTTTATCTGCATCTGTGCCTAAAGGTTTTAGCGCATCTAACCATTCTTCACCAGCTCGACCTTCATAAAAACTACGTTCATGCTCTTCTGCCTGATGGCGAATTTGCTTTTTAATATCATCACTATGCACCGCGACAAAGTGCCATGGTTGATGATTTGCTCCACTCGGTGCCGTAGCTGCAGCTTTTATACAGTTCTCGATAATTTCTTTTGGAACAGGGCGATCACTAAAACTTCGAATGGTGTGTCTGCGTTTAATGTCGTTGTAAAAATTCTCTGAACGAGCAAGCATTTCTTCAACAGGGTATTCAATAAAATCACTCAAAGGTGATGAGTCATGTTTTTGCATTATTTTTATCTTCCATTTTAACTTGCCGATAGCATAACGAATTTTAATTATATTGCAAGTGCAATAACTTTAGTGCAGAGACATATGTCTAACGTTGCAACGCATTTATAA
>DAINNQ010000366.1:0-3146 GCA_036735825.1 Alteromonadaceae bacterium
TAGCAATTGATATTTTATCGTGTACGCCATTACTGGAAATATCGCATGACTATGATGATAAGCAAGTGTTATTAGATGTTTACTTAGTAGGTAACTTTTTAGGAGAACCCACCGCACAAGAAGGGCAACAGCAAGGGTGGTTTAGTTATGCTGAATTAGCAGAAATTGACTTTCCCGAAGCTAATCAAGCTATTGTCGCTAAACTTGCAGAATATTACGCATAAACAAGTATGCATCGGTAACGTTTAAACGGTTTATTCTGGCTCAACAAAAAACTTGTTATGTTGCAAAAACTCATCTTCTAGCGCGTCGAGCATTTCTTCACTTAACATTTCTTCTTTAGGAGTTGATTGCGATATTTTATGCGATTCGCTCGCCCAATCACCTAAATCAATCAGCTTGCAACGTTCGCTACAAAACGGACGAAAGGTATTTTCTGGTAACCATTGCACTTCTGTTTCGCACGTTGGGCAAGGAACTTTTAATGTCATCTGGTGAAACTCAATACGGTAAAGTAGAAGAGATATTATAAAAAAAATCGCTTGAATAAGCTATCAAACGAGAAATTTATCTTATCAGCAAGACGCTAATTGAAATTGCACATTTTGGTCGAAGTACTTACGCCCAGACTCATTACATGGCAATGCAAAGCGAATAGAATATCTGAATTTATTTCCGCTAACCGTGGGGTAATATTGAGCATTTTTAGCAAGCTTTATACGCAATAAAAGAATACCTTCACCGTTATTTTGATAAAAGCCATTATTCGTTTCTATCTCATCAAACTCTGCTCGTTGGCGAATAAACTTTAATATCAATGCGAGAGAGCTAGATATTTGCGTTAATAAACTCAACCAGTGCGCTATCGTTTGCTCTATTTGCTTAATGGGCTGGTTTAGCCAAAATGTTAGTTGAGGTAAGTCGAAACTTGAGCTGCCTCCTTGCATGGCATACCGTTGTTTTAATCCAGATAAGAATTTATCTTCTTTTAATTGACACCATTGAGGTGTTGGTGATTTTAACTTGCATAAAAGAGCTACGGTTTGTTTGATATTATCTTCTAACGCTTTATTATCGATATCTGGAGCTCTTGACCAAAGCACTAGATTTTGTTCTAGCTTCTCCAAGTCTTTGATTAAATCACCACGAATATCATTTCGTTCTAAAGTATCTAAAATGGCAAATAATGCTGAGAAGAAAACTTGATGCGACAGAGTTATGTTCGACTGAGAACACTCATTAACCTGAACAAAGAGTTGCTCAAGTTTTAAGTAGTTTCTGATGCGCTCATTAAGCGGGTGTTCGTATAAAACTGACGACATTGTATAAGTAATAATTGACCAGAGCTTAATTAAATTGCACTTATATTACATAGAGCTATGGCTAATGGCGAATTTTTTTATCATAGATACCAAAAAACCATCAATTATCACTGTTTTATCGCTATTTCGAAGATGTTGATAACATTTTGTATTGATGATCAAGTTGGTCTACTTGAGCTTGAACGCTAGCTAAATCACTTGTTTCATTATCAATTACGTCATCAGCAAGTAATAAACGTTTATCTCTGGCAATTTGGCTATCAATAATTGCCATCACCTCACTCTCATTGCTTTTGTCGCGTAAACAGGTGCGTGCTAATTGAGTAGCTACTGATACGTCGATAACAAGTTTGCGATTAACAAACTGCTGAAGGTTGTTTTCAAACAAAAGTGGTGCTGACAAAATACAATAATCTCCTTTACTTTGAGATAATTGCGCTAAAATGCTTTCTCTTATCAAAGGATGAAGTAAGTTATTAAGCCATTGTTTTTCATTTTCATCAGCGAAAACTTTGCTGCGTAGTAAGCTACGATTGAGTTGACCATTTGCTAGTAATATATCATCACCAAAGTGCTGAGCTATGTTAATTAAGGCTTGGCTATTAGGTTCTACCACTTCTCTTGCGACAATATCCGCATCAACGATAGTGATCCCTTTTTCTGCAAACATAGTGGAAACCGTGGTTTTCCCACTTCCTATGCCACCAGTTAAGCCAACAATATAATTTGCCATAAAGTTTAACAGAGCCTAAAGGATCTGACCTAAGTACCACTGCCAAATGCCATCACCCCACAACAAGCATACCCATCCTGCCACCGCGAGGTAAGGTCCAAAAGGAATAGCTTGCTCACGTTGATGATTTTTAAACGCCATTAATGAAAGGCCAACGATTGCCCCAACTGCAGAAGCCATTAAAATCAACAAAGGTAATAATTGCCAGCCCATCCATGCACCAAAAACGGCTAAAAGTTTAAAGTCACCATGTCCCATTCCTTCCTTACCTGTTAGTAATTTGAATAACCACATCACAGTATACAAACTCATATAGCCAGCAACAGCACCGAAAACGGCTTGTTCAAGAGGAACAATGAGCGCTTGGCTATTAATTAATAAACCTAGCCATAAAAGTGGGTAAGTAAATTGGTCGGGCAATAACATATGATCGGCATCGATCATAGTTAAGCAAATTAATCCCCACGTTAAAATTAAAACAAATAAGGTTAAATAGCTCACCCCAAAGTGCATAGCAACAATCACACTTAAAAGGGCTGTGCAGGCTTCTATTATCGGGTAACGAGCAGATATGGAATGCTGACAGTTGCTGCATTTTCCTTTTAAAAACAACCAACTGATAATAGGGATGTTTTCATAAAATCTAATTTGATGATCGCAATGTGGGCAAGTAGAGTTTGGCGTAGATAATGTCAGTGGCGACTGCTCTTTTGCTGGAATGTCTTTCACTTCATCACCGAGAAATTCTCGACATTCGGCATACCAACCTTGTTCGAGCATTTTTGGAAAACGATAGATAACTACGTTTAAAAAACTGCCAATAGTGAGAGCAAATAGTGCAACAGAGGAATAAAAAACAACGGGATAAAGTTCAAACATAGCAATAACATCGGAAAACACAATAAACCTACTTTTATGTGATGAGCACTGTAGTGACAAATAATCACCACAGTGTATTTGAAAGAGTTTTAAATTGAAATGCTTAGCAGCTCACTTTAATGGTTATCATTAAGATCACAAAAAATCGTCATTGCTAAAATCAATTATACGATTTGACCTATTTGGAAGATAGGTAAATACATGGCGATAAT
>DAINNQ010000367.1:0-3141 GCA_036735825.1 Alteromonadaceae bacterium
GTCATATTGTTCGTTATCTTGTTCACCATTTGAGTTTGAGTGGTTGAGGCTTTTTTCTATCGCTTTATCAATCATTGAAAGCGCTTGTTTACCGCTTGACGCTTCGCTGAGTTTGTAGCCGAGTAAATTAAGATGGTTAAGCAACACTTGGCGGTTTATTGGGTCATCATCAACCACCAAAATACGAAATTTACTGTGCTCTAACGTTAAGTTTTTATTCAGAGCTAACTCTTGTTCGCTAACGCTGACGTATTCAATTTCGCTGTCTAAATGCTGTAAGCGGTTGAGTTTTTGTTGATTGGTTGACTTCATTACATTGGTGACATCTGTAATTTGATCGGCGTTTATTGGTAATGTAAAAGTAAAGCAACTTCCTTTACCTTCCGTTGAGTTTACCGATATGGTGCCGTTGTGAAGTTCAACAAGTTGCTTAGTCACCGCTAAGCCTAATCCTGTGCCACTGTGCTCTCGTTTTTCGTGACCTTGCAATTGCTCGAAGGAATTAAAAATGAGCGTTTGTTTATTTTCAGGAATACCAATACCGGTATCAGTGACTGAAATTTCAATATGAGAGTCCACTTGTTTAGCATCTACGATCACTTCACCGTGATCAGTAAACTTAATCGCGTTGCCAACTAAGTTATAAAGAATTTGCTCCATGCGGTTTTCATCCGCGTTGACGAGTGGCAAACTATTCGCAACATTGTTCTTTAATGTTATGTCTTTATCGCCAATTAACGGCGTTGAAACAGTTAACACAACATCGGTTAAGCTGTGTAATTCAACGCCACTGGTATTGAGCTTTAGGTTGTGGTTTTTTAACTTTGAAAAATCAAGAATATCATTCACCAAATGTGATAAACGCTTGCCACTTGCAACGACCATGGCTAGATTTTTGTTGGCCGATTCAGGTAATTGACCTGCTACACCGTCAATTAACGATTCCGCAAGGCCAATAATGCCATTTAACGGTGTGCGAAGTTCATGCGAGGTATTCGCTAAAAACTCATCTTTTAATTTATCAGCACGGGTTAAGCGCACATTAATGGCGTGTTCTTTTAAACGTTGGTAGTTTTGTCGATACAAAATAAAACCAATTAAGCCAATAAAGGCTAGCGCGTAAAAGGTATATGCCCACCAAGACAGCCAAGGCGCAGGTAACACCACTATCGGTAATGATTTACCGTCTTCATTCCAATAACCATCACCATTACTCGCTTTTACTCGTAGAATATAATTGCCCGAAGGTAAGTTTGTATAGGTGGCGCGGCGGTTGTTAGCATCGGTATAAATCCAATCATCATCAAAACCTTCTAACATGTAGGCATATTGATTGTTCATTGGGTTGGAAAAGTGCAGGGCAGCAAACTCAAAAGAAACTAGTTTTTCATTATAGGTCAACGTTAATTTATCAAGTTCATTGATCACAGCATTAATAGCGAAGGTATTTTCGCTTTCAACATCTTTAGCTAAATTTACGTGCTGATTATTGATTCTAAAATCGGTTAAGGCGATATTTGGGGTGGTCGTATCATCTTTAATATTTTCAGGGTAAAAATGGTTATAGCCGTTTGTTCCACCAAAGAACAATTCTCCAGATTGACTTTTATAATAAGATAATGAGGAAAACTCTTTGCCCTGAATACCGTCATTTTCATCGTAATTTTTAAAAGTTTTATCTTGTCGGTTAAATCGTGAAATCCCATTATTAGTACTTAACCATAAATCTTTTTGGCTATCTTCTAAAATTCCATAAACAACATTATTAGCTAAACCGTTTTTTGTCGTAAAATGAGTGAATTTTTCTGTTCTAGGATCAAACTTGTTAAGCCCACCACCATAAGTGCCGAGCCATAGCATGCCTTGATTATCTTCATGAATAACCATAATGAAATCATTACTTAAGCTGTTAGGGTTGTTAGGGGCGTAGCGATAATGCTTAATGGTATTGTTGTGAAGGTCAAATTTATTGAGACCACCTTGAGTGCCTAACCATAAAATCCCTTGTTTGTCTTGATGAATAGCCCATACATTATCATCAGAAAGCGTATTTGGTTTATTCGGGTCATGTTTAAAGTTAGTAAAGGTTTTGCTGTTAATGTCAAAACGGTTTAAACCGCCGCCCCATGTGCCTAACCATAAAGTGTTTTCATTACTTTGAAAAATACGCAAGATTGAGTTATGGCTTTGGTTATTTTGATTGTTTAATGGATTGTAAAAGTGGCTAAAGGTTTTAGTGTTTAAATTAAATAAATTTAGTCCTCCACCTACAGTGCCTACCCACACGCCATTATTGTTATCAAAAACGAGAGATGAAACCGCATTGGCATTTAATCCATTTTCATTTTCAGGGGCATATTTATGATGAATATACTGGCCAGTTTTAGTATTAAATTCATTTAAGCCTGACTCATAGGTAGCAATCAGTAATTTGTTCTCTGGAATTTCTAAAAAGTTAGTAATGGTTAGCCCGCTTAATGTGTTAGTTGACCCTGAGCTTTTTACAACATGATTAAATTGATCTTTTTTTAGCGTGTACTTTTCTAGGCCAAAAACATAAGTACCAATCCAGACATTATTAGAAGTATCGGCGATAATTTTTGTAATTTGATTGTGGCCAATACTTTTAGGGTCATTATCATTTGCGATATACCATTCAATATAATCGTTATCTACATTAAATCGGAGCACACCGTGCTCATGAGTACCAATCCAAATGAAATTTCTATCAAATAATAGGGTGGTGATATGTTTTTCTTGAAGAGCATTAATAAGTTTTTTATTGGGGGCTTGAAACTCATTAGTTAATGGGAGAGAAAATAACCCGTTATTTGTTCCTAACCATAACGTGTTATTTCTTTCATCTATAGTGTGAATAGCGATTCTATCTTTATTAATATTGCTAATATGATCAGTTGAAAATGTTACATTGATCAACTGTGTTGACGCTTTATCGAAATAATATAAGCCCTCTTGTGCTGTGCTAACCCATAATTTACCTGTTGAATCAACAAATGTTGTGGTGATTTTTTGGTTGAGTAAATACCGTTTAAACACCTGATTATTATAACTGTTTAAACCTTTATTGGTGCCAATCCAATATACGCCTTGTGTATCTTGGTTAATAGTATTGACGGTATT
>DAINNQ010000368.1:0-3141 GCA_036735825.1 Alteromonadaceae bacterium
CGAAAAATTGGAGAAAAAAATGAGTGTATTAGTTGGTCGTCCAGCACCGGACTTTACAGCCGCAGCGGTTTTAGGTAGTGGTGAAATCGTAGATAGCTTTACTTTATCTGAAGCAATTAAAGGGAAAAAAGCCGTAGTATTTTTCTATCCATTAGATTTCACATTTGTTTGTCCATCTGAGTTATTAGCTTTTGATCACCGTTTTGAAGAATTCAAAAGCCGTGGTGTTGAAGTTATCGGTGTTTCTATCGATTCACAATTTTCTCACAACGCATGGCGTAACACACCAGTTAATGAAGGTGGTATTGGTCCAGTTCAATACACATTAGTTGCTGATGTTAAACATGAAATTTGTCAAGCATATGACGTTGAGCATCCAGAAGCTGGTGTTGCATTTCGTGGTTCATTCTTAATTGATGAAGAAGGTAATGTACGTCATCAAGTAGTGAATGATTTACCATTAGGCCGTAACGTTGATGAAATGATCCGTATGGTTGATGCACTACAATTCCACCAAGAACACGGTGAAGTTTGTCCAGCAGGTTGGAACAAAGGTGACAAAGGTATGACAGCTTCTCCTGAAGGTGTTGCTTCTTACTTAACTGATAATGCAGACAAATTATAATTATTTGTTAATGTGTTAATGAAAAGCCGCGAGTGCGGCTTTTTTTATCAAAAAAATTCTTAAAAATGAAGATAATCACAATCAAAAGTTTCGTCTGTTAAATTTTTGCAACTACACTCATTATATTTAGCGAAATTTATGCCGATTCTTCACAAGGAGTATTAGTAGTGGTGTTACCTAAATTTATTTATGAGAACTTGCCGTATATTTACTTTTTAATCAGTGGCGCATTGTTAGTTATTGGAGAGGGTTGGGCACTGACCTTTTCTGCTTCGTTATTTTATGCTGTCGCCTGTATTGTCCTTGTTACTCGCTCATCTCATCGTCGTTTAGATAAAAATAATCCGAGAAAAATGATCAAACATCAAATCCCCGAAATGGCGTATGAATACCTTCCTTATATTTACGGCGCGGTTGCAATTTTTATCTTAATGAGTACAAAGCAGCCTGTTTTTCAGTTTGTGGCATTTGCTTTATTCGTTTTAGCATTACGTAATTTAATGTGTCGACATAATAATAGGAATAAAGCTCGTTCACTTTTCTAAGGAATATGCTTTAAGATTTGAGCGATAAGAGTTGAACTCCAAGATGTGAACTTTGTGCTTTAAATTTTTAATTAATTGTAATGACCAACTGACTTATTGCTCGTTGAGATCTATATTTCCATCTTCTAATGGCCAACCACCAAAAGATTGCCACTTATTCATAATAAAGCAGAAAAGTTCAGCTGTTTTCTCGGTATCGTACAAAGCAGAGTGTGCTTCTTTATTATTGAAGTCTATTTTAGCGGCCTGACAGGCTTTTGCTAATACCGTTTGCCCCAAAGCTAAACCTGATAATGTTGTTGTATCGAAACTGACAAATGGATGAAAAGGGGAACGTTTTATTGCACTTCGCTCTGTTGCGGCATTAACAAAACCTAAATCAAAAGCGGCGTTATGAGCAACTATGATAGCGCGCTGACAACTCACGGCCTTCATTTTTTTACGAATAAATTTAAAGATGGTTTTGAGCGCATCTTGTTCATTTACAGCTCCGCGTAAAGGGTTACTTGGGTCTATACCGGTAAATTCCAAAGCCGCAGGTTCTAAATTTGCCCCTTCAAACGGCTCTATATTAAAGTGAATAGTTTCATCTAACGAAAAATAGCCTGTTTGCTCATCAAATGCCAAAGTGGAAGCGGCTATTTCAAGTAGGGCATCAGTTTGGGCGTTAAATCCCGCTGTTTCTACGTCAATAACGACAGGGTAATAGCCTCGAAAGCGACTAGCATAAAGTGATTTTTTATTACTTGTTTTGTTATCGTCGGTGATTTCAGTCATGGATAATAATAGCTTTAGTAGGATCGATTTTGATTTGAGTTCGGCGATATTATCGCAGATTTTTTAGATAAAAAGTAAAGTCTTTATAGAAAAATTCGCAACTATCAGCCAGAATGATTAAATTAATATTAAAGTTATTATTGATTTTGTCGATAGTAATAAAGAAGCTCCTGACATTAGAAAAACAGCGATGAAAAAAACTCTACTAGCGATAACTTTAAGTATTTTTGTAAGCCAAGCAGATGCTAGTATCAGACAATATGGTGCTGATATAAACAGCTCTAAGTGGCAAGTCACAAACGACTCTCGTTTAGAGTGTACCTTATCACATCAAATTCCTAACTATGGTGAAGCAAAGTTTTATAGCCGAGCAAACCGCAATACTAATATGGAATTTGAATTAGAGATGTTGAGTTTACCTGATAATTATTCATTAGCTCAGGTAAGATCAGTAGCGCCTAAATGGCGACCAGGCATGCCGGGAAGAACGCTTGCTGATATGAAACTGCACAAACAATTTTCTCCTGATTTACCTAAAAAAGTCGCTTGGACAATGTTAACTGAATTAGAGCAAGGCATGAGTCCTACGTTTTATTATGATGATTGGTATAACGACAATGATCATATTTCGGTTGGCTTATCTACCGCTCGCTTTCATAAAGCGTATCAAGACTTCGTCAGTTGTGTCGGTAATTTATTGAACTATAGTTTCGACGATATTTCATATACCGTGCTTAACTTTGAATTCAATAGTGACAAATTCACTAAAAGCTCGAAACGCCGTATTGCCATGATACGTGAATATTTAAGTTTAGATACTGAGTTAGAATTAGTGTTAATTGATGGCTACAGTGATAGCTATGGTCCACGCAATATTAATCAAAAAACGTCGCAAAAAAGAGCCAATAAAATTCGTGATTATTTTGTTCAAAATGGCATAGACCCAAGTCGGATAGAAGCTAAAGGCTATGGTGAAAAACGTCATATCGCATCAAATGAAACTATTCTTGGGCGAGCAAAAAACAGGCGTGTTGTTATCCGTATGGATAAAGAATAACGCTATCTAAAAATATGATTAAAATCCCTGTTGATGAATAATTAGCAGGGATTTTTTATTATGAATTTTTTGAAAAGTATTGGCTTAAAAATGTAATTACAAAATAAAAAATAAAGCCTGCAACCATCCCTGATAAG
>DAINNQ010000369.1:0-3138 GCA_036735825.1 Alteromonadaceae bacterium
ATATTTTAAATAGTTTGCCTGACAGTGACGAGAATAGGGCGCAGCAAACCACCCATTTATTAGAGCAGCCTGAACGCATTCGTGGATATGTCGCTACTGTTAATTTTTTCGATGAATCACTGCATGGCGTTTCATTTAATATAGAAGACAAATTAAGTTGGTGGTTACTCGAATTAACCAGTAAAGAAGCGCGCGGCGAGGTCAAATTCTTCCCAGATTGGCTTACTCAAGGGCTAGCAGTAAATGCTGATTTTATTCATTTAAACCCTGAAAAACAGTTATTTGGCAGCACTGAAAATCAGGAAAACAATCAGGAAAAAAGTGTTGCGAATACCCATAGTGAGAATGCTCAAGCTGAATTCGATCATCACGCTAATGATGAGATTTTTAGTCAAGTACCCCCAATAACTTTATCGTGTGAAAGTTGTAGTTATGGCAATTTGAATCTAGGCCGAGTGACTTTTCAGCTGGCTCGGACAAAACCTGACATTTTATCTTTGACAAATTTTGTCGCTGAGCGAAAAAATAATAAATTAAATCTCAATGCCACATGGCAGCATGATCAACAACAATCAATCACTCAACTTGTCGGTGACTACAATTCACAAGATATTGAACATGAGCTTGAGCAGCTAGGCTTTCCTTCAACCGTTAGAGATAGTGGCTTGAAATCGAGTTTTGATATTCAATGGCAAGGTGGATTGCATAACTTTACGGTTGCGACTTTAAATGGCGATGTGAAAGGCGAGCTTGATGAAGGCTATTTAGCGGAAGTGCCAGATCAAGCGCGGGCATTTTCGATTTTAAGTTTGCAGTCGCTAGTGCGTAAATTGAAATTTGATTTTAGAGATATTTTCAGTGACGGCATGTTTTATAGTGAAATCAAAGGTGACTTTCACATTAATAACGGTGTTATTTACACAAAAAATACCTTTTTAAAAGGTGCCGCAGGGGATTTAGCCGTTAACGGTAATACCGACTTAAATACCGAAACGCTTGATTATCGCATGTCTTATAAACCTAACGTTACCTCCAGCTTGCCTGCCATTGCGTGGATTGCCACCCTCAACCCAGTGACCTTTTTGGCAGGTATTGCCATTGACGAGGTGATAACCTCTAAAGTTGTTTCAGAATACAAAATAGAAGTGACAGGGAGTATTGATGAGCCAAAAATTAGAGAAGTTGATCGTAAAACGCAAAATATCAGCGTTGGGCGTGACTCTCCACCACAAATTGTAGAAAACCTACCTGAAGAAAGCCCGACTAATACGGGTTCGATTAATCCAGAAACAGGGTTATTAGAAGTAAAAGACCAACAACCGGATAAATCTGATGGCTAGATTAAGCGCAATTCAATTAACTTCTCAGCCTGATGTGACAGAGAATTTTGCCTGTATTGAAAAGTATTTAGCACAATTACCTGAAAGTAATGAACACATAGTGCTGTTACCCGAATGTTGTTTATTTTTTGGTGGACGAGATAAAGAACAGTTATTGCTAGCGCAAGAGACTTATCAAAGTGATTTATTAGAAAATCGTTTAGTGCAGGAATTATCGCGTTTAGCAAAGCAGTATTGTGTAAATTTAGTCGCTGGCAGTATTCCTTTGTATAAAAGCACTGCGCAAAAGTTTACTAACACGTGCTTGGTTTTTTCATCAACAGGCGAGCTGCAAACACGATACGATAAGATTCATTTATTTGATGTTGAAGTGGAAGATAATGAAAAAAATTATCTTGAATCACGATACACTCATGCTGGCAATCAAGTGGTTTGCCAAGAACTGGCGGGTGTAACACTTGGCTTATCAATTTGCTACGATCTTCGTTTTCCTGAATTATTTCGTCAATTAACTGTTTTAGGCGCGAATGTCATTACAGTGCCAGCGGCCTTTACCAAGGTGACAGGACAAGCACATTGGCAAGCGCTATTACAGGCGCGCGCGATTGAAAATCAAGTGTACATTGTTGCAGCAGGGCAACAAGGCATTCACCAAAACGGGCGTGAAACCTGGGGGCACAGTATGATCATTAGCCCTTGGGGAGAAATTATCTCTCAAATAGATGAAGGACAAGGAAGCATCAGCGCTGACGTTGACCTTAGCGAATTAACAAAAATCCGCCGAACTATTCCGGTGGCAAAACATAACCAATTTACTACAAAGTTGAAAACCTATGAATAATGTTGAGCGTGAGCTCTTGGCGGATAGCCAATTAGATAAAAGCTTTTTACAAGACACCTTAGCGACGATTTATCAGCGAAATATCGATTTAGCTGATTTATATTTTCAAGCGAGTTCACATGAGTCTTGGTTGTTAGAAGATGGCGTTGTCAAAGAAGGCTCATACAATATTGAACGAGGTGTAGGCGTTCGAGCAATCTCAGGTGAAAAAACGGGTTTTGCTTACTCTGATGACATTTGCCCACTTGCGTTAACACAAGCGGCAGATGCGGCTAAAGGTATTGCGCTTGCAGGAGGCAACGGCAAAGTACAAGCATTCAAGTCACAAAAACAAGCGGTTATTTTTCAAGGCATCAATCCCATTGATAGTTTAAGCCAAGAGCAAAAAATTACGATGCTTCATGAAGTGGAAGCGCATGCACGTGCGCAAGATACTCGTGTCAAACAAGTCATCGTGAGTTTGTCAGGTGTGTTTGAAAAAATACTCGTTGCTGCCAGTGACGGTACGTATGCGACAGATATTCGTCCCTTGGTGCGTCTTAATTGTTCTGTTTTAGTAGAAGATAACGGAAAACGTGAGCGAGGTAGCGCGGGTGGTGGAGCAAGAACGGATTATAGTTACTTTTTTGAAGCTGACGGCAATAAAGCACGTTATTTAGCTTATGCGGAAGAAGCTGTGCGCCAAGCTATTGTCAATGTTAACGCGATAGAATCTCCAGCAGGTACTTTTCCTGTTGTTTTAGGATCAGGTTGGCCGGGCGTATTATTGCATGAAGCCGTTGGTCATGGTTTAGAAGGTGATTTTAATCGCAAAGGATCATCGGCATTTTCAGGAAAAGTAGGGCAAAAAGTGGCCTCAGAGCATTGTACTATTGTCGATGATGGCACTTTAGTGAATCGCCGAGGCTCTTTAAACATTGATGATGAAGGCACGCCTGCTCAATATAATGTGCTAAT
>DAINNQ010000370.1:0-3131 GCA_036735825.1 Alteromonadaceae bacterium
TCTGTAGGTGCGAATACAGTGAATTTGGTGCTTTCATCCGCTAGTACAACATCTAAATTGGTTGCCTGCAACGCCGCAACTAACGTGGTAAAACTTCCAGCGGCAATAGCAGTTTCAACAATATTAGCGGTTGGCTCTGACATTTCAGCAGGAGGTAAAAGGACAGCGTCGATAACATGAATAATACCGTTATCCGTTTGAATGTCAGCGGTTATCACTGTTGCTGTATTCACGAGAAGGTTATTACCATCTAAAGATAAAGCAATGGCATCTGTGTTCACCATTTCCACCGTAGTTCCGGCTAAGCTAATCGCTGTTGTTGAATTAACTTCGCCTGCAATTACATGGTAGGTAAGAATATCGGTTAACGTTTCTGTGTCAGCTAATAGCGCGTTAATGGTTTCTTGCCCTAATATTGCAAAAGCATCGTCGGTAGGAGCAAATACTGTATACGTTTTAGAAATATCGTCCAGTGTGGTATCTAAACCCGTAGCTTGTAGGGCGGCAACTAATGTTGTGAAGTTGCCATTAGATACGGCAGCATCAACTATGGATGTATGACTGATAGGAGCAGGTGCTGATACGTTTTTAGGGTTGGTATTTTCTTTATCATCACTTGAGCAAGCTTGTAGAAAAAATAGGCTTATCGCAGTGATGAAAATTAATTTAATCTGATTCACTTGTGTATCCTCTAATATAGGTTTCAAGTAAATTTACGAAAGCAAAAATCATAAAGATCACTTTTTATTCAATATAAAACTATATTTAAAACCAATGATCTAAAGAGCAAACCTCAACGTATATTTAGGGTTTATATGGTTTTAGGATGAATGTGATGAATTGTTTAATTACTGGCGGCACAGGGCTAATAGGCAAAGCGCTTATTGGCAGATTAACAAAGCAAAAAGCAAATATTACTGTTCTAACGAGAGATAAATCTCGAGCAAAGCAAATATTAGGTAGTGGCATATCTTTTCTTGAAGAGTTATCAATTTCAGAGATAGAAAAACAAGAGGTCATCATTAATTTAGCCGGGGAACCAATCGCAGAAAAACGATGGTCAATCGCTCAAAAAAACGAAATATACCAAAGTCGTTGGAAAATCACTCACCAACTCGCTGAACTCATTAAGCAAGCTAAAAAACCTCCCCATTTATTCATTTCTGGCAGCGCCATCGGGATCTATGGTCGTCAATCTGATACTCCTATCAACGAAGAGTATCAACAGTATTTTGAAGAGTTTACCCATCAAGTTTGTCAAACATGGGAAGAAAAGGCTTTATCTTCACAATCCATAAATACCCGAGTTGTCTTATTAAGAACAGGCATTGTTTTAGCCCATGATGGTGGAGCTTTGAAAAAATTACTCTTACCTTTTAAATTAGGTTTAGGTGGGAAAATAGCGAGTGGCAAACAAATCATGTCTTGGATCCATCTACAAGACATGATTGACGCCATTTTATTTATCATTTCCAATGAAACAATGACAGGAGCAGTTAACCTAACCGCTCCAAATCCAGTTTCAAATAAAGTGTTCAGTCAAACATTAGCCAAAAGATTAAACAGACCATCATTACTCACAACGCCAAGTTGGCTGCTAACGCTTGTTCTTGGTGAAATGGCAGATTTAATGTTATACGGTCAAAATGTTATGCCTAAAAAGCTCTGTGATGCTGGCTTTACATATAAATTTCCAGAATTAGCAGCAGCTTTAGAAGATCTTCTTCCTTGATCTTATTCCTTGATTAATTTTACCGTCGCATCAAATACTCTTGAGGTTAAGTTCAAGCTTTCAAACAAGCTTGCGTTGGATTTTGTTTGTCAAAAAACAGCGTAATATTGGCAACATTAACCCCTAGTTTGGAAATTGCCGTTTTATTAAAAACACGATATTCATCTACTAGGTACATCCAATCATCCATTTGTACTTGATAGCTTTTATCTTCTAATTCAAGCAAAAGTTCGTACTGAAATTGAAAAGCAAAGCCTTGGTGCTTTCCTTTAGCAATGCCAACAGTATCTTCGGCAAAACCATTATAAGTTCCGTCTATGTTTTTCATTAAATGCCAATTGCGAAAGCTGACTTCGCCATCATCAAAGTAAAATGTTTCTGCCAAAGTACCTTTGTTGTTTTCCCAAGACCCTATAATTTCTACACAAAAGCGACGAGTAACCTGATCACTATAGTCTTGTACCATGCCCCAAGCGATAATTTTACCAGTAAAATATTGCTGAATATCAAAGGTCGGTTTTGTCTCTCGATAACTTGTAATATCAGCCGTACAACTCATCAATAACACTGCAAGAGTAGTGATACCGATTTTCGAGAATAAGTTAATCATTACTATTCGCTCCTATCTCTAATGCGCCTTTACCTAATAAGGCTTGACGAAATTTTGGTTGGCTGGTTTTTTCAGATAACCAAATATCAATAAACATTTGCCCAAATTCGTGCGAATCAATCTCGCCAATATATTGTTGGTTAAAATAAAAAGCACTTCGACCTTGTTGAACCATTAATAAAAGTTGATCATTTTCATTAACGTTTGGCCATATTTGCTCAAGCTGAGAGAGATATTTTTCATACTTATCTTGTTTAATAGCTAAATGTTGCCATTGTTCTATGGTGCGTTTGATCAGCTCGTCTTGAGAAATATTGACGAAATAATCAATTTGATAAATAAGTTGCTCCTTTTCAAAATTGACTGGATAACCTCCTGACGTACTCAATAATTTCCCTTGATAAAGATCCCAAAAAAGTACAGAAAATGTCCCTGTACCAACAAGTTCGAATTGATTCATCACCTCATTAATATTGTGCGTTTTAACGTGATGGTGAGTCTCAAGGTTATTTGTTGCTAACGTCTGTGTAGAAATGACCATAGTTATCAATAAATAAGTAAATCGGTTGAACATCATAATTTTCCTTATGCAGTGATGTGTTTTTTAAATAAGAAAAATAGAGGTAATAGCAAGCACCAGATCAGTGATAAAGCAACGTACGAAATTAAAATAGGATGAGAAAATACTACGGCGCCAAATTGATAGCCGGCAATATAACTCAGTGGCACGAACATAGCGCCCACGATCATTTGCCAGCATTTTGATACAGACAAAAAGTGCAAGCTATG
>DAINNQ010000371.1:0-3126 GCA_036735825.1 Alteromonadaceae bacterium
GTGCAGCACACAGTGAACATAAAGATATCATTAAACGTTTTTATTTAGCTGATAATTTAGAACATAAACAAGCATTGCTTGAACATTTTTTAGCGCATGAAAACTATCAACAGTTGATTATTTTCACTGCAACACGTGCAGATACAGAACGTTTGGCAGTAGAACTTGGTGAGCAGCAAAGTACGTTAGCACTCAGTGGCGATTTAAATCAAAGTAAACGAAATCAAATAATGGATGAGTTTTCTAAAGGTTTAAAGAAAATTTTAATCACCACAGATCTCGCATCAAGAGGGCTTGATTTAGTCAATGTTTCGCATGTTATAAATTTTGATTTACCTAAACACAGTGAAGAATTTGTTCATCGCATTGGTCGTACAGGAAGAGCAGGAAATAAAGGGGATGCCATTTCATTTGTTGGCCCAAAAGATTGGACAAGCTTTAAAAATATAGAAAAATTCTTACAGATGGAATTTTCATTTGAAGTTGTTGAGAATTTAAAAGCAAAATTTAAAGGACTAAAACCGAAAAAGAAAGCCGTTACCAATAAAATTAAAATAGCTAAAGATAAAAAAGTTGTTGCAGATAAAAAGAAAACAAGTCATAAAAATCAGAAGAAAACGTTTTTTGCAAAAGATGTGGGTGATATGCCAGTGCTTAAAAGAAAAAAAACACTACCAATTAATGAAATTGACAGTGATATTGATAAAGAAGAAACAACCGAAATTGAATAATATGTGGCGATTGGCTTATTGCATGATCATTTTGTGGAGTAGTAACTCTGCCTATGCTCAACAACCCATAATTGAAATTAATATCGTGGCCCCTGAAATTAAACCATTAATCTTTCTAGACAAAAATGGCAAAGTCAGCGGGTATATTATTGATTCTTTACAACAAGTGACCGACAACACCCACCTCAAATTAAATGTCAATATTGTGCCTTGGGCTCGTGCATTAAAACAAGTTATTAACGATGATGTTGACGCTGTCATGCCAACGTTATACACAAAAGAAAGAGCAGAGTATCTTTATTACCCATCGCAAGCATTAATCAAGTTTTATGGCTCAGTGATTATCAAACGTGTCGAAGATGATTTTCAGTTTACCGATTTTAGCTCTATTGGTACGCAAAAAACCATAGCCAAAGTAAGAGCTATGCTTTTGGGAGCCGAATTTGACGACGTTCATAAAAATGGCCAATTAAAGGTTGTTGAAGTCACTCAACTTGAAGATGCCTTAAACATGTTAATGTATAAACGTGTTGATTTGGTTGTTGCCGATGGCTATGTTGCCAAAACAATAATTGAACAAATGGATATTGTTGAAAAAATATCAATCATTGCAATTTCTGAGCAAGAAGAAAATTCGTATATTGCTTTCTCTAAAAAGTTTTCAGAAAGACATGATATTAATAAAATTATGAGTTTAGTAAATCAATATAACAAGCCAGAAAAATACCATGGATTGTTGCAAGATAACTAATTCGTTTCTACATTTTATAAACAAGAGCAGGTTCAAATAAACAGTCATTAGGAAAAGTTATGGCAAGGATGTTTCAAATAATAGCGAAGGATTGGTATAAACGTAGAATGTTATCAGGTAAAGAAATAAAACCTGTTCACGTTGCGATTCCAGATTACCAACAAGTTCACAACCATATTTGTAATATGATTGTGAGTTACAATGATGATTCGATAAAAACTCTGATAGCCCGTGTTTTATATAACGAATTGACCGAAAAATGGACGGTTGATGGAATGGAAGTTGCCGTTACTGTTATTGAAAACCATCAATATGGTATTGATGGTAATGAGGATTTAAAAACAGGTTAACATTTGAGGTATTTATATCTGAGGTATTAACGTTTGCTCAATAAAAATAATAAAACCAATACGGGAAGCTGCCTATGTGGAGGCATTTCGTTTACTGCAAATAATTTGATGCCTTTAGTTGGTCATTGCCATTGCAACATGTGTCAAAAATTTCATGGAGCCGCTTTTTCTACTTTTATTGAAGTGAGCAATAACGATGTAAATTGGCACGATCACCATAATTACTTATCATCATATCGTGCAGAAAATAAAACGGTTAGGCAATTTTGCCGAAATTGCGGTTCTAGCTTAACATTTGAGTCAAAGTATAATCGTCTACAAAACACGATAGAAATAGCACTGGCGAGTTTTGATACTATCGAACATGTAGCACCTGATGCTCATATTTATACAGAGTCAAAGGTGAGTTGGATATCAATAAACGATAACCTTGACCAATTTAAAACGTATAGAAAATAGCATTTGATGCGTTGATATGACATATTATTTTGGGTTGATAAAGAGCTGAAAGGTTTCTAATGTTAGGTCGATTGTTGTTAATAATACTTCTGTGCATTGTCTCGCAACAAGCTCACGCTGCTTTACTTGATACTCATATCATTAAAGTGCTTGCATCTCCTTATGAAGAAGATGTCACCAACAAATACTTCATTGAATTACTGGATTTTACCTTAAAAAAGTCTGAACCAGAATATCCACAAGCAATCATCGAAGTCATCAAAGAAGAAGAGGAAAGCCAAGCTAATCATAGCCGTACACTGCATTTTATTCGCCATAATGTCATCAGTGTGTCATGGGCTGGTACTGACAAACGTTTAGAAGAAGAACTAACCCCGATCAGGATCCCTTTATTAATGGGGTTGCTGGGGAATCGAGTATCAATTATTCATAAGAAAAACCTCGATAAATTTACAGATATTACTCAAAGTCAATTGCAAGAATTGGTTGCTTGTCAGGGGCAAGATTGGGGGGATACCGATATTTTAGAGGCAAATAACTTTAAGGTTATTCGTGTTGCTCGCTTTGACTTGATGTTTAAAATGTTGAATCAACACCGGTGTGACTATTTTCCTAGAGCCATTTTTGAAGGTTATAATGAATTAGCCGTAGCTCAAAAACAATATCCAGATCTTGTGATGTTTGATGATGTTATTCTTGAATATAAATTCCCTCTTTATTACTTTGTTCATAAAGAGAATACCGCACTGGCGACGCAGTTGACTTTTGGTTTGAAAAAAGGGGGGCGTTCAAAATTCTGTGTCAGCTTAAATTCTTAAATATCGAGCACGCTGTC
>DAINNQ010000372.1:0-3104 GCA_036735825.1 Alteromonadaceae bacterium
GGTTAGGCCCTTGTATTGGACCAACAGCTTTTGAAGTTGGAGATGAAGTCAGGCAAGCATTTATTGAGCAATCTTCTGACTTTACCGCTTGTTTTGTCAAAAGCTGTGTAGGTAAATGGTTAGCTGATTTATCAACAATTGCACGTCTAATCTTACTAAAACAGCACGTTGTTGATGTACTATCAAGCTCAGCTTGTACTTTCAGTGAAACTGAGCGTTATTACTCTTACCGTAAAAATAATCTAACAGGTCGTATGGCAGCAATTATTTGCATTGAGTAGCTATTGAAAACACAATTAGGCTAGATTAGTCCACATCAGTATTTTTTTATATTCGTGCAGGGAGAATGCAATGCCGAACACGTTAAGGATTTTGTTCATTTATGGTGTGCTATTTATTAATGGCGGCTGTGGTGGTTCAACAAGTGACAAAAGCCAAGGGGAAGAACAGGAAAATACGGTCTCCATAGTTCAACCTGTGGCAAGTGAAAATTTAGCAATTCCCGATAACTCTTTAGTTGAACATTATAAAGTCCTGTTAATTGGTAACAGTCATGTTGTCTCGAATAATTTATCTGAGATCATCAAGCAACTGATTAATACAGGTAAACCACAAACATCAGTTACTGTTGATAGAGCGTCTGGAGGTGCTTATTTAGATGATCGCGTAAATGACGGCGTTACTTTAGAAAAAATTCAGAGTGATAGTTGGACGCACACCATTTTACAAGCGCAGAAATATTCACAAAGTGGCAGTGTAGAGTACCCAACGCATGCCGCAGAAAATTGGATTGAAATTCTTAAAAAACAAAATACCACGCCGATTTTATTTCCTGAGCATCCGCAAAGAGGCAATCCCGTCGAAGCTCAGTATGTTCATGACCTTCATTTATCCATTATTGAAAAGCAAAAAAGTTGTCTTGCCCCCATTGGCTTAGCTTGGGATAAAGCTATTGCAGAGATGCCTAGTTTGACATTGCATGCGCCAGATGGAAATCATGCGGCTTATGCGGGAAGTTTTCTTACCGCTTTAATATTTTATCAAGTGATCACGGGCGAGTTAGCTGACTCTCTGCCTTTTATGGAACAAATACCATTATCTGAAAATATTCAGAGAGAACTAAGGATCATTGCTTCACAAATTCTTGATGAAAATCAAGCTTGTGATTATTAGTTACTTGAATTTTTCATTAAAGCCCATAGGTTTAAGATGAGTTTAGTCGTAAGACCAGTAATATGGCAGTAGGAGTTATTTATGCGTTTAGATCGTTTTACCCAAACATTTCAAGTAGCTATTTCTGATGCGCAATCCATCGCATTAGGCAAAGATCATCAATTTATCGAACCAGCGCATTTGATGTTAGCGCTTTTAAATCAAAACAATAGTTCAACGTTACCGTTATTAAAAAGTGCGGGTGTTGATATTTATTCTCTAAGATCAAATGTTGAACAATTAATTGAATCATTTGCCAAAGTCAGTGGCACGGGTGGTGAGGTTCAACTTTCATCTGCTATGGGCAATCTATTAAATCTCTGTGATAAATATGCGCAAAAACTGGGTGATAAGTTTATATCCTCAGAAATATTTGTGCTTGCAGCGCTTGAAGATAAAGGAAAACTCGGTCAAATTCTTAAATCATTAGGCGCGAGCGAAGCGCGTATTAAAGAAGCGATTAAACATGTTCGTGGCGGGCAAAAAGTTGATGATCCAAACGCAGAAGATGTTCGTCAAGCTTTAGACAAATTTACCGTAGATGTTACCGCGCGTGCAGAAGAGGGTAAATTAGACCCTGTTATTGGTCGTGATGATGAAATTCGTCGGACAATTCAAGTTTTGCAACGTAGAACTAAAAATAATCCCGTACTGATTGGTCAACCTGGTGTGGGTAAAACAGCGATAGTCGAAGGTTTAGCTCAACGAATCGTTGATCATGAAGTACCTGAAGGGCTAAAAAATAAACGTGTATTATCACTTGATATGGGCGCTTTAGTTGCTGGGGCAAAATATCGAGGTGAATTTGAAGAGCGGTTAAAGTCTGTCTTAAATGAACTGGCAAAAGAAGAAGGTCAGGTCATTTTATTTATAGATGAGCTGCATACTATGGTTGGCGCTGGAAAAACTGATGGCGCAATGGATGCAGGTAATATGCTTAAACCGGCATTAGCACGAGGCGATTTACATTGTGTTGGCGCTACAACGCTTGATGAATATCGACAATATATAGAAAAAGACGCTGCTTTAGAGCGTCGTTTTCAAAAAGTGCTGGTTGATGAACCGAGTGTTGAAGACACCATCGCCATTTTAAGAGGTTTAAAAGAACGTTATGAGTTACATCACAATGTTGAAATTACCGATCCTGCTATTGTTGCCGCGGCAACGCTTTCTCATCGTTATATCAGTGATCGTCAATTACCTGATAAAGCCATCGATTTGATTGATGAATCGGCATCAAGTATTCGTTTGCAAATGGATTCTAAGCCAGAAGAGCTCGATAAATTAGAACGCAAAGTCATCCAATTAAAATTAGAGAAAAAATCACTAGAAAATGAGTCAGATGATTCTTCTTTTAAACGTTTATCGCTCATCAATGAACAATTAGCGAATTTGGAAGCGCAATACAACGAATTAGATGAAGTATGGACGTCTGAAAAAGCGGCAATTCACGGAACACAAGCGATTAAAACAGATTTAGAGCATGCGCGTATTGAACTGGATAGCGCAAGACGTGCTGGTGATTTAAATGTGATGGCAGAGCTTCAATACAGCCGAATTCCTGAACTTGAAAAGCAATTAGATTTAGCCACTCAAGCAGAAATGCAAGAAATGAGCTTACTGAGAAATAAAGTTACAGAAATAGAAATTGCAGATGTATTAAGCCGCTCAACCGGTATTCCTGTCGCGAAGATGCTAGAAGAAGACCGCGATAAGTTATTACGTATGGAAGAGGAATTACACAAGCGTGTGATAGGGCAATCAGAAGCCGTTGTCTCAGTCTCGAATGCTATTAGGCGATCACGTGCAGGCTTGGCAGATCCAAATCAACCGATAGGTTCTTTCTTATTTTTAGGGCCAACAGGTGTAGGTAAAACCGAATTAACTAAAGC
>DAINNQ010000373.1:0-3101 GCA_036735825.1 Alteromonadaceae bacterium
CTAATACTTTTTGATGACTGGAGAAGATAATGCACATACTTAAACTTGGCGACATCCTGATACGATATAACATTCAGAGAACCACACTATGGCGCTGGAGGAAAGAAGATAATTTTCCAAACCCTATAAGCCCTGCGAATTCTAGGCCGTTTTGGAGGGTGTCTGACGTTGAAAAGTGGGAGGAAAACAATAACACATAATTTCACCAAAATTAGAGATAAGAGCACAGAGCGTGCTCCCTCTAGATTAAGTATGTTCACTAATCTAAATATTTCCCTAAAGGAAGTGACCTGAGTATTCATTATCAACAGAAATTGAGTCAGGTTGCTAGGCAATTAAACGAAAGACCTCGAAAGACGCTAAACTATGAATCACCAGCAGCAAGATTTAATCAATGTGTTGCGTCCATCGGTTGATCTCACAGCTCATAGCTGTCCTTCACATGAATCAGAGCCAGAACCTTAAATCTGTATATTCAAATGGAAGCTTTTTGCAATTGGCTTCTATATATTCAGCATAATCAAACAATAAGACTTTCCCATAACTCATAAGCCTTACGCTGCTCTTTAAGCCAGTCGTGTTTATTATAAACGGCCAAAATACCTCCTAGGGAGTGTCCTAGCATCTTTTCAGTAACATGTAGTTCTACGCCTTTAGCTGAAAGAATTGTGGAAAGAGAACGACGAAAATCATGACAACTCCAACGTTCCATAACACTTCGCTTGATAATTAAGCGACACAGTTTATTTACTGTTTGCGGACTAATCTGTTTTTTATAGCTCCCTGAAGGAAAAACAAAAGGTGTTAATTCACCAAACATTGTGATTTGCCATTGAATTATTTCAAAAGCCATAGGCGCTAATGGCCTAATAAACGCGACTTTGGTTTTACTCTTTTCTTTTGGTATGCGCCAGATCCTATTTTTGAGATCTAAGTCGCCGATTTCCATATGGCGAACTTCACCTAAGCGAGCACCTGTTAACGAGGCAAGTTTTATGGTGTTCTTTGTTGTTGGATAACATTTAGATGCTGCTAGCTCTCGCCAAATCACTTTAACTTCTTCAGGAGAAACTACCCTATCACCAGTCTGTGATGATTTTCCTACATCGCGCGGAGAAATCATCAATATTGTAGAGTTAGAAATTAAATTTCTTTTAATACAAAATCTTAAACATGTTTTAAGACGAATTAACAGATCCTGTGCCGCTACCAAAGAAACGGTATCCTCTATTTTATCAAAATATTCATACCATTCGTGAATGCCGATATCTTCAACTGGTATTTCAAATGCATTTATTGCATGACGATTAAGTGAGTATTGATATAAATTTTGAGTTTTAGTTCTGAGCTTGCTGACATGTCTTTCTAGGAATAGCTCAATGCAATGATGTAAATAAGCGTGATCTTTTTTAGACTGCCTTTTGATCTCAATACATGGATCTTTCCCTTCACTAACCAACAGTCTAAGCTCAGGGATTTTATCTCTTGCTTGTGATAAAGTGATATCAGGAAACCTGCCTATGGACATACGTACAGGCTTACCTTTGAATCTATACCTGTATTGAAAAGTGATGCGCCCGCTTTCAGATACGCGTACACTAAGCCCATCACGGTCAGTTATATCAAATCTTTTATCTTGAGATTTGTTTAAGTAAGACAATAATTTAGAATGACTTAAAGACAATGTGTGTACCCAAAAAAACTGATAAATTAAAACACACATTAAATTTTGTTTTGGGTACACACAAGGGTACACAAACCATAAAAAACGTAGTGATTTAACTTACTACTTGATAAAACATTACGGACCGAAAACAACAATTAAGTGATTGTTTAATAGAAACAAAATGAACTATAACAATAAAAACTCAAACACCGAAAACCAGCCAAGTATTCTCTGGCACGATTATGAAACATGGGGTGTTTCACCCAAATTTGATAAGCCTTCGCAATTTGCTGGCATACGCACAGATCTCGATTTGAACATTATTAGTGAACCTGAGATGTTTTATTGCTCGCCACCGCAAGATTATTTGCCGCAACCTGAAGCATGTTTAGTAACAGGTATCACACCTCAAAAAGCATTACGTGAAGGGTTAACTGAAGCTGAATTTGCTGATCGTATTCATGCTTTATTTTCTCAACCCAATACCTGCGTGGCGGGGTACAATAACATTCGTTTTGACGATGAGGTAACCCGTTACCTTTTATATCGTAACTTTTATGACCCTTATGCCCGCGAGTGGCAAAATGGCAATAGCCGTTGGGACATTATTGATATGGTCAGAGCCTGCTATGCTCTACGTCCTGAAGGTATTGAATGGCCAACAGTTGAGCGTGATGGTGAGCAAGTAGTCAGTTTTCGATTAGAGCTGTTAACTGCTGCAAATGGTATTAGTCATGAAGCGGCGCATGATGCCATGAGTGATGTCTATGCCACTATTGCTATGGCTAAATTAATCAAAGAAAAACAACCTAAGCTTTATGAGTTTATTTTTAATTTACGCAATAAAAAACAAGTTACTGATTTACTTGATGTTTACAACATGACACCGGTTGTTCATACCTCAAGTAAAATATCTTCAGCTCATGGTTGTACCAGTTGGTTTGCCCCTATTGCTTATCATCCTGTTAATAAAAATGCGGTGATAGCCGTCGATTTAGCAAGAGACCCAGCCCCCTTGTTTGATTTATCCAGTGATGAAATAAAAGCGCGTTTATATACCCGCTATGATGAATTAGCGGCTGATGAGCTTCCTATTCCCGTTAAGTTAATTCATGTTAATAAATGCCCTATTGTCGCTCCTGCAAAAACCTTGCTGCCTGAAAATGCAGCGCGTTTAAATATTCCTCGAGAATTATGTTTAGAGAATTTGGCAAAAATAAAACAACATTTAGAAATTAGAGACAAACTCACGGACGTTTTTGCCCAAAACGCTTTTGATGAAGTACAAGAAGATGCCGAGCAAGCCCTCTACGGCGGTGAGTTTTTCTCCCATAGTGATAAAGCCCAAATGGAAATGCTGCATCAATTAGCCCCTGAACAATTAGCCAGCCATCCGTTTACTTTTCAAGACTCACGTTTAACAACACTACTATTT
>DAINNQ010000374.1:0-3098 GCA_036735825.1 Alteromonadaceae bacterium
GAGTAAAGGTATCGTGAGCTTTAACAAGGATTCGTTCGGTTATTCAACAGACAGAGCCATTTTAAAAGGTGTCAGTTTTACTATCAATGCCGGCCAAAAAGTTGCCATTGTCGGAGAAAGTGGTTCTGGCAAATCAACGATTGTTAAATTACTTTTTCGCTTCTACGATACACAAAAAGGCGTGATCACCATTGACGATCAACCTATTGAGCAAGTGACTCAACATTCATTGCGCAGTCAAATTGGCATTGTCCCGCAAGATACGGTGTTATTTAATGAATCGCTTTATGAAAATATTTTATATGGCGATGTAAATGCCACACAAGAACAAGTAAACAAAGCCATAACGTTATCGCATTTATCAGGTTTTATTGCTGATATTCCTAAAGGTGTTGAAACGGTTGTTGGTGAGCGTGGTTTGAAGCTATCAGGTGGCGAAAAACAACGAGTCGCTATTGCTAGAACTATATTAAAAAATCCACCTATTTTAGTGTTTGATGAAGCTACCTCGTCTTTAGATAGTCATTCTGAACAAGCTATTTTGAAAGCGATAAAAGAGGTCAGTAAAAATCATACAAGTTTAGTGATTGCTCATCGATTATCCACCATAGTTGATGCGGATAATATTATTGTTCTTGATAAAGGCCAAATTGTTGAACAAGGGGATCATACATCCTTGTTAACTCAACAAGGTTATTACTATAAAATGTGGCAATTACAACAAAGTAGTAAAGACTCATAATTAGGATCGTTAATGACAGATGTACAACACCCTGCAATTGTAAAAACTCAAACTTGGCTAGAAAAAGTGATTATTGGTTTAAATTTTTGCCCTTTCGCTAAAAAAGAGTTTGTAAATAATACGATTCATTATCATATTTGTGCTGACTCTCGTCTTGAAAAGGCATTAGCCAATTTTGCTGAACAGCTAGAATTTATTGAAAATCATCCTGAAATTGAAACCACGTTATTTATTTGTAGCCTAGGTTTTAGAGATTTTGAGCAATATTTAGATTTGGTCGATTATGCCAATGAACTTTTAATCGATTTAGGTTATGAAGGGATTTTTCAGATAGCAAGTTTTCATCCTGATTATGTTTTTGAAGGCGAAGATGCTGATGATGCCTCAAATTTTACTAATCGCTCGCCTTTACCTACGCTTCATGTGATCAGAGAAGAGAGTATGGCCAGAGTGCTTTCAGTGTATGACAAACCTGAGTTGATCCCTGAAAATAATATTGCATTAGCGCGTGAAAAAGGGACAAATTTCTTTTTACAGATATTAAAACAAATTCATCGTCGATAAATTCTTTTCCCATCATTGAAAAAGGTTCTGTATAATGCATTTTTGTCTATATGTTGGTTTAACCTGATTTGAACTAAATGGTTGTCGACATATTTTTTCAATTAATCAAAGGTTGTATTGTGGAAGAACGCTCAGTTTTGCAAGTTGGTGGAAGTATAGAAAAAGCTGTTACAGGTGATTATCAAATTCATATAAAACCTGTGCTGCAAGAAGCATGGGCGATGACAAATAAATCACGTGTTTCAATGAATTTAGGTATGTTTTTTTCTATTGCTGTTGGCGTCTTTATCACCTTACTCGTGACTTCATATTTAGGCGGTGTTGAACAAGTATTTAAAGATCAGCAAGCTACTGCCATGCTAAATATTTTAGTAACTTTAGTGGTTTACCCGTTTTTAGTTGGTGTAGAAATGATGGGCGTTTTTCATGCGGTTGGCCTTAAAACTCATGCCAAATTAGTTTTTGCATTTTTAAAACGCGGTAGTTGGGTAGCCATCTGCGCCTTACTTTCGTCAACAATCGTAACTATGGGTTTATCACTTTTTTATCTTCCCGGCATCTATTTAGCGGTCGCTTTGTCGTTAGTCTTGCCATTAGTTGTAGAAAAAAAATTGTCGCCGCTTAAAGCCATTGCTCTTTCTTTACGTGCAACGCGTTTCCAATGGTTTAATTTATTTGCCATTTATTTACTCTTGTTTTTTGTTTTAATTGGCACATTAATGCCATTTGTATTCTTAGCCAGTACCGAAATTGCGGTTGTTGGCGGAGTGATAACAATATTTGCATTAACTTATTTAATCCCACTTTTTTATAATGTTAAGGGTATCCTTTATCGTGAAATATTTGGTATGCAGTTAAGTATTGCCAAAGGTACAGAAGTGAATTCTGACATCACATTTTCGGCATAATTTGCAATTGTAAGGCTTTGATAATGAATAATGGACATATTTTTAGCAAAGGAAATCTGATCAGCATTTTGTTACTTGTCCTTTTTTTCGTTGCGCTTATTAAGCCATTGTTAAATACACCAGCGCCTGTTGCATCGAAAAAAATTGCGCTAGTGGACAATGTATCAGCTGAATTTGATGTCGAATTACCGCTACATGATGTTGAAATCCCAGATTTTTCAGCAATACAGGATGTTAGAAATAAAAAGCGGGCTTTTTTTACTTTCTTGGTGCCAGCAATAGAGCAAGAAAATGTACGAATTGAAAAAATTAGAATGCAAGTTGTGGCAATTAATAGCAAATTAACAAGCAAGCAACCGCTTTATAAAAAAGAAAGTGCGTTAATCAAATCGTTAACGAATAAGTACAAGGTGAGTAAAAAACTATCACCCCTTGAAAAAACAAAAGAACTGATAAAAAGAGTCGATATAGTTCCCGCTGAATTAGTGTTAGTTCAAGCAGCTAATGAATCGGCGTGGGGAACCTCTCGTTTTGCGAGAATTGGCCTTAATTTCTTTGGTATGTGGTGTTATAAAAAAGGTTGCGGCATGGTACCAAACGGAAGAGATACTGGCCTTAAACATGAAGTCGCGGCGTTTGAATCTGTTGAACATGCAGTTCAGCGTTATCTGCATAATATAAACACTAACCCTGCTTATCGCGTTTTGAGAGATATTAGATCGCAATTGCATCAACAATCTATCCCATTGTCAGCAGAAATATTAGCAACAGGCTTGTTATCTTATTCTGAAAGGGGAACAGATTACATATTAGAATTGACTGAAATGCTTCGTCATAATCAACGCTATTTTGATGAAATTTATAGTGATTAGTGCTTTTTTGAA
>DAINNQ010000375.1:0-3079 GCA_036735825.1 Alteromonadaceae bacterium
TAACTTAACAAATTGCTTTGATGGAGAATGACTACACCTGCATCAATTTGCTTTGTTCTTACTCCCCTGACGTAGCTCTGAAGTGAATAATTCTTTATTTCCATTGGTATAATTAGTTACTTAAAATAGAAAGCGTTAAATGAAAAAAGCACCCTTTGGTGCTTTTTTAACATCTGGTAAAAGCTATTTTGCCTTTGCTTTGGTTTTCGCTTTCGGTTTAGCTTTAGTCGTCGCTTTTGGTTTAGCTGATGTTTCATGCCATTTGCCGTCGTCTTGATAAATGGCGGTCCAGCCTGTCGCTTTGCCGTCAATTTCAGTCATCACATACTGTGATTTATTCTTACGACTGTAACGAACTATCGCTAAGTTACCCTCAGGATCTTTAGCTGGCGCATCAGCCAAGTAATAAAACTTAGGCGAAATTCTATCTCTAAAGCGTTGTAATTCTTCTACTTTTGGAGCTCTTGTTTCTCTTGAGCGCGGGAAGGTATTTGCCGCTAAGAAAATACCTGCGGCACCATCACGTAAAACAAAGTATGCGTCTGATTTTTCACAAGCTAACTCAGGTAATTGCACCGGATCTTCTTTCGGTGGCGCAGCTTCACCATTAGCTAATAACTTACGGGTATTTTTACAGTCGCTGTTGGTACAATCAAAATACTTACCAAAGCGACCATTTTTCAATTCCATGTCAGATTGACAACGATCACACTCTAAAACAGGTCCATCATAGCCTTTAATTTTAAATGTGCCTTTTTCAAGTTCTACACCATCACAAACGGGATTATTACCACAAACATGTAATTTACGGGTTTCATCAATTAAATAGCTGTCCATCGCGGTAGAGCATTTAGGGCAACGATGCATCGCTCGTAATGCTTCAGTTTCTTGATCTTCAGCTAAAACGCTGACAGCTTCTTCACCCGGCGTTAAATTCATGGTGGTAGTACAACGCTCTTTCGGCGGCAAGGCATAACCTGAACAGCCAAGAAATACACCAGTTGAAGCCGTTCTTATGCCCATTTTTCTACCACAGGTTGGGCAATCTATATCCGTTAAAACAGGCTCATTACTGCGCATTCCACCTTCATCAGACGGCATGTCAGCTTGCACAAGCTGTTTAGTAAAGTTTTTGTAAAACTCGTTTAATACATCTTTCCAGAGAATTTTACCTTCCGCTATTTCATCAAGTTCCTGCTCCATTTCTGCAGTAAAGTTGTAACTCATTAAGTTTTTAAAACTTTCAGATAAGCTGTCAGTAACAATTTCGCCCATTTTTTCCGCATAGAAACGTTTTTTATCTAAACGCACATAACCACGGTCTTGAATCGTTGAAATAATTGACGCATAAGTCGACGGACGACCAATTGAGCGTTTTTCTAACTCTTTAACAAGCGAAGCTTCGCCATATCGAGCTGGCGGCTTTGTAAAATGTTGTGTAGGTTCTAATTTTTCGAGCGATAATTTTTCACCAACAGCTAAGTCGGGTAAATGTCTGTCATTATCACCTTTTGCCATTTGCGGATGCACTTTTGTCCAGCCATCGAACTGCATGACTCGACCTTTGGCTTTTAAATCAAAACCTGCTGCTCCAACAGTGATTGTGCTGACCGTGTAGCGTGCTGCTGTCATTTGACAAGCAACAAATTGACGCCAAATTAAATCATAAAGTTTTTTACAATCAGCATCTAAATTTTCAATAAACGCTGACTCAAGATTAACATTAGAAGGACGAATAGCCTCATGCGCCTCTTGCGCATTAGCTTTGCTGCCATATACTTTCGCGTTTTCTGGTAAATAGTTTTCACCAAAGTTTTTGCTGATATAGCCACGACACATTTCAACCGCATCTTTACTTAGATTTGTTGAATCTGTACGCATATAAGTAATATGCCCTGCTTCATATAAACGCTGAGCAAGCCCCATGGTGCGTTTAACACCATAACCTAAACGCGTACTTGCCGCTTGTTGTAAAGTTGAAGTGATAAAGGGTGCTGACGGTGAACTTTTTGATGGTTTATCTTCACGTTTACTGACCACATAACTTGCTGGTTCTAGCAAGCTAACGGCGTTATGTGCATCTGTTTTATTCGTTGGTTTAAACGCTTTTCCGTTTTGATGTGTAACATCTAAAGTTAAAGGCTGTTTGTCATTTGTGATGGTGTCAGCGCTAATTTCCCAAAATTCTTGCGGGTCAAACGCTTTAATTTCACGCTCTTTCTCTACGACAAGTTTTACCGCTACCGATTGAACACGACCAGCTGATAAGCCTCTAGCCACCTTTTTCCACAATAAAGGGCTGACCATGAAACCAACAATGCGATCTAAAAAGCGACGAGCTTGTTGGGCATTTACGCCAGGCATACTTAACTCACCTGGAGCAGAAAAAGCCTGCTGAATCGCATTTTCAGTGATTTCATTAAACACTACGCGTTTAAATTTACTGTCATCACCACCAATAATTTCTTTCAAGTGCCACGCGATAGCTTCTCCCTCGCGATCCAAATCGGTTGCGAGATAGACAGTATCAACATTAGCGGCAAGCTTTTTTAATTCTGTTACAACCTTTTCTTTACCCGGTAAAATTTGATATTGCGCTAGCCAATCTTTTTCTGGATCAATCCCCATACGATTTACTAACGCTTCTTTATCACGTTTTGCTTTGTAAATTTCTTTGGTTTTAGGATCCATCTTGCGAACTTCAGCTGCAGATTTTGCTGCTACTTTTTTACCTGTACTACTTGTAGGAAGGTCACGAACATGACCAACACTTGATTTCACTACAAAGTTTTTACCCAGATATTTGTTAATTGTCTTTGCTTTTGCAGGTGATTCGACAATTACCAGTGATTTAGACATATAATTTTTTAACCCTAAGTTTGCTGACTTAAATGAGCCAGTATTCAATACCAAACGCGGTTTAGAAGAATGTAAATACCCTTAATAAGCGAGCTTTTATTATCGGTATTTATTACGTTGTTATTGTTAATTTATAATTAAATTCTCAAATTACTATTAGATATATCTGTAATTTAGCAAGCTTACAAGCAATTATTTTTTATAAATTAACCTATGTGTT
>DAINNQ010000376.1:0-3072 GCA_036735825.1 Alteromonadaceae bacterium
CACGAATTAGAAAAGGTACTTTCGTCGGCTCCAAATGCGTGAGCAAAATCCTTTATTTGAACTGAATAAGCCATATATTAAAAGGGTCCTTTAAATCGATTCTCATGTGAATAGAATGTTTCGTCAGATAAATCACAATGAGATAAACATAATTTATCTTCTATCGCTCGTACTAATGTTTTTGCATTCGGATAAAATTCATCTTCTAAATGCCTAGCGGTAGGACAGGGCGCTTCTGCAAACCCAATTCGTGTAACTTTTGATTTTAAATTATCAAAACACATTTCATAGATAGTTGCCGATAACTCAGCAGACAAACCACAATGCAACCAATCATTATCGGCAACGATGCAATGACCTGTTTTATTGACTGACTCGGCTAAAAGATTTTTATCTAAAGGTTGATAGCAACGAGGATCAACAATTTCAACATCAATATCATGCTTTCTTTTTACAATCTCCGCAGCATGAATCGCTTCGACATTCATCCATGATGTAGCAATGATAGTTATATCTTCACCATGCCTTAATATATTTCCCTTACCAAGTTCGATTTCAAAAGGTTCATCTTCAACTTCATCTTCTTGCCAATATAACCAACGATGCTCTAAAACAATTACTGGATTATTATCTCTAATCGCTGCAATCATTAACCCCTTTGCATCTCTTGCTGTAGTTGGAGCCACTACTTTTAAACCTGGAATATGAGCTAAAGTCGAATGCAAACTTTTACTATGCTGATATCCTTGACCCCAGCCCCTTCCTATGACTGCACGAATAACTATCGGAACATTAAGCTTACCACCTGAGCCATATGAAATAGTAGAGGCCATATTAATCAACTGATTCATGGCCAACAATAAAAAATCAACTCTAATATGAATATGTATGAGACGCATGCCATTTAATGCTGCTCCGATACCAATACCTGTCATTGAATCTTCGGCAATAGGTGTATCAAAACACCTTTGGGGACCGAATCTTTCAAGAATACTTTCAGTACTACCAAATATTTTTTTATGGTCAGGCACGCCAATACCATATACAAAGATACTTTCATCTCTTTCCATCTCTTGGATAATAGCGTCATTTAAGGCTTGGCAATAAGTTATCTTACTCATTTAAATACATCTTTGGTTAACACATTAATGGGAGAAAACGGCGAAGACTTAGCGAGAACAACACCATCGTTTATTTTATTTCTTATAGAGGTTTCTATCGCTTCAAGTTTTTCAATAGGTAAAATATTATTATTCAGAATAAATTCTCTTTTAGAAACTACAGGATCTCTTTCCAACCACCTTTTGTATTCTTGCTCATCACGATAATTATCATGAAAATCAAAGTTAACTCCAACATGCTCTAGATATCGATAATATTTCAATTTCATAAACACAGGGCGCTGAGTAGCCCGCATTTTTTCTATTGCCTGTACTGTTAAATTATAAATATCATATACGTTGGTAGAGTCTGATTGATATAAATCACATTGATATTGTTCAATAAGAGTCTCTATTTGATTATAACCATAACGTAAGCTTTGATCTGTGTGTACAGCAATACCATTATCTTCCAAGACAAATAAGATTGGGAGTTTAGACAAACACGCAAAATTTAAACTTTCCCAAAAAGTACCAGCATCAACCGCTCCATCACCAAAAAAAACGGCTGTGATTTTATTGTTTTTTTGCATTTTATTTGCCAGTGCAACCCCTACAGCTGTAGAAATTGAGCTACCAACAATAGCTGAACTCAATATCATACCTTTACTGGGTTTACTCAAATGCATTGATCCTGATTTTCCATCTGCAGAGCCTGATGTTTTGCCATACATTTCAGCAAAAAACATATTTACATCCTGAGTCTTTGCAAGAAATAAAGCGTGACTACGGTAAGTTCCAAGCACTTGATCTTTATCAGTCAATGCATGACAAACACCAACAACTAACGCTTCTTCTCCCATTGACATATGCATCGGCGTTTTCATTTCATCTTCAGAGTAATATTGAATAATGGCTTCTTCTGCAGTACGGATAAGATACACTTTTTTATATAAAGCAATTTCTTCATCCTTTCGAATGACTACATTATGGCTATCAATCATTTAAAATGGTCCTTTGAACTTTTTATAAACATCAGCCATCGATTTTTCTGATGGAATTGCTATATCTGGGCGTTCAACTAGCTGCGCTAATTTTGTAATAAAGGTTTCTTGATTAGGGTAATACAAATCTTCTAACGATTTAGCGGTAGGACAAGGTGATGGTGCCATCCCTATGGCCTCTAATGGCTTCGTGAGCAAACCAAAGCCTTTTTGACAAACAATGCGCGCGATTTCTGCTGACACACCGTAATTAATCCAACTGGTATCTGCCACAATAAGTTTACCGGTTTTAGCAATACTGTTAACAATCAACTCTTCATCAATATCTGTCGCACTATGCAAATCGATAATTTCACAACTCACACCAAATTGTTCAAGATATTTAGCAGCACGTATGGCCTCTAACACCATAATGGAACTTGCAACTATAGTAACATCCTGACCTTGTCTAATTTTATACGAACGAAACGCATCACTTCCTTGGCGTAAAGATGGTGTATCAACGTCAAAATTCACGTCGTAAAGTAACCTATGCTCTAATGAAACAACGGGCCCTGAAAACTCATTAATGGCGTAACGATAACTTTCTAAAATAGCCTGGGAGCTCGCTGGCATTAATACCTTTAATCCAGGAAAATGCGCTAACATTGACTGTGGACTTTGAGAGTGTTGCGCGCCTTGCCCCCAACTACGCCCTACCACGGCGCGGATAAAAATAGGTACATCATAATGACCCCCAAACATGTATTTATATTTGCTCGCCATATTTAAAATTTGATTCAGTGCTAAAAAAATAAAATCTGCACGAATATGCACGTGAATAGGCTTTAAACCATTTAGCGCGGCACCAACACAAATACCAGTCATTCCCTCTTCACACAAAGGAGTGTCTTGCACGCGATGTTGACCAAATTGCTGTTGTAAGCCAAGGGTGGTACCAAAGGTACCTTTAAAATCGTCTGCACCTT